>NZ_JBHYHC010000190.1:0-13324 GCF_042738955.1 Umezawaea sp. NPDC059074 | reverse complement strand
GCGAAGAAGACGACCGGCAGCACGCGCAGGATGCACGGCGAGATCCCGGTGATCAGGCCACCGAGCAGGCCGATGAGCACGAGCGTCAACACCCGACAACACCTCCAGGGAAGCCGAAACCGCAGATGCGGGTTTCTGGGAGGCTTCTCCAGGTGTTCGCGGTGAACCCCGGTTCGGTTCTCCTCAGATGCGGATCCACCACGATCGGTGGCGGGCCGTCGTCCGCGACAACGTCTGGAGCGACGGATCTGATCGAGGGGTGAGTCCTGCCCGTTTCGTGGAAATGGTGGGAGCAATTCCAGGGGAATGGGCATTCAGTCTGGGAATGGTGAAATTCGGCGCTTGTCGTGTCCGGATTGCGTCACTATGGGCGTTGGCGTCGGTTTGTGCGGGTCGACCAGTGGGCGTGGCGGAAAGCCGGCGGTGCGATTCGGGGTGATATGAGCTATTCGTCACCATAATCCCTGGTCACGCCGTCCACCGTCACGCAATGGCCTTGTTCCAGCCACTTCCGCGCCATCACCGCGCGCTTACCATCCGGGCGGTTCGACAACGGCGAAAGGCAGGACATGAAAAGAAGTGGCGCGATTTCCGCACTGGCCATCGCCGCGGCGGTGGTCGTGACGAGCACGGTCGCGGCTGACGGGTCCCCCGGCCGGGGCGATGACGAGCGGGCGATCGAGCAGGCCCTGCACGACCGGCAGCCCACGAACGTCATCGTGCTCATCGGTGACGGCATGGGGGTCCAGGAGATCACCGCGGCCCGCTACTACCAGGGCGTGCGGAACAAGCTGAACGTGGACCGGTTGCCGTTGACCGGGTTCGACACGACGTGGTCGGTCAAGCCCGCGCCGAAGGCGCCCTACCTGCCCGACTACGACCCCGACTCGGCGTCGACCGGGACGATGTGGGCGACGGGTGTGAAGACCCTCGACGAGCGGATCTCGCAGGGGCCGAGCAGCGCGATCGACGTGCCGGGCCGCAACTACGAGTCGGTGATGGAGAAGGCGAAGAAGCGCGGCCAGAAGGTCGGCGACGTCACCACCGCCGAGATCACCGACGCCACCCCGGCCGTGCAGGGCGCGCACATCTCGCTGCGCGGCTGCCAGGGCCCCGCCGACATGACGGCGTGCGCCAAGGAGACCAAGGACGTCGGCGGCCTCGGCTCGATCGCCGAGCAGGAGGTCGACAACCACTTCGACGTGCTGTTCGGCGGCGGTCGCAACCGGTTCGCCCAGACCGTGACCGGCGGCAAGGACAAGGGCAAGACCGTGGTGGACTCCGCCGCGCGGCAGGGCTACCAGTACGTCACCGACGCCGCGGGCCTGGGCAAGGTCGACAGCCGCAAGCCGGTGCTCGGCCTGTTCACCCCCGGCACGATGTCGGTGGAGTGGAGCGGCCCGGCCGCGTCCCTCGGCAAGGGCAACACGCCCGCGCCGTGCGTGGAGAACCAGCGGCCCGCGAACGAGCCGAGCCTGGCCGACATGACCACCAAGGCCATCAAGCTGCTGGAGAACCGGCGCGGCTTCTTCCTCCAGGTCGAGGGCGCCTCGATCGACAAGCAGGACCATGCCACCAACGCGTGTGGCCAGATCGGCGAGACCGTGGCGTTCGACAAGGCCATCGGTGTCGCGCTCGACTACCAGAAGGCACACCCGGACACGCTCGTCGTCGTCACCGCGGACCACTCGCACACGAGCCAGATCGTGTCCGAGGACGCGAGCGGCACCGGCCTGCCGACCGGCTACTCGACCAACGTCGTCACCAAGGACGGCCAGACCCTGACCCTCGCCTACAACACCGCGGGCTTCGGCGGCCCCGGCGCGCCGCCGGTGGCGACCCCGCCGAGCCAGCAGCACACCGGTGCGGCCGTTCCCGTCTGGGCCATCGGCCCGCGCGCGACGGACGTGCTGGGCACGAACGACCACACGGATCTGTTCCACACCCTGGGCGGCTGAGCCCAAGCGCGTGAAAGGGCCGGTGGGGTCGCGACCCCACCGGCCCTTTCACCGTCGACAGTGGACGGTGGCGGATCACCGGGCCGACGATGCCGGTCGCGCGGGGGGACGAAGGGCTCTGCGCGAGCGGTCGGGTCGCCCGCCAGGGCACAGGGTCTCGACCATCCGGGACCTTGTGCCCTGCTGAGGCAGAATGGCGCGCCCGACAATGGGGGTCGCACGCGTGGGACGTGGTGGTCGAGACCAGGGCGTGCCAGGGGATCGCGTGCGGTGAGGACCGGTCAGGGGAGCGGGTCGGGTGGGACGCGGGCCGCGGCGAGGTGAAGCCGCGGCCCGCGCGCCGGGCACCGTGGTTCGTCCGTCACGGGGGCGCGCGATGAGCGGCGCGCTGGAGGAGCCGAGCGAACCGAGGTCGCTGTCCGAGGCTGAGTCGTTGCGCCTGCTGGCGAGCGCCCCGTTCGGCCGGGTCGTGTTCTCGCGGGACGCGCTGCCCGCCGTCGGGCCCGTCGACCACGTCGTCGACAGCGGCTCGATCGTCATCCGCGCCCGCCTGGGGTGGAGCGTGATCGTGATCGGCGTCGCGAAGCGGATCACCGAACCCGACGAGTCGGTCCGCCTCGACGGGGTCCTGAAGCCGTGGGTGCGCGGAACGATGGACCACCTCGTCCGCATCGTGCCGGAAGTGGTGACCGGGTTCGACCTGGTCCCCGCCCTCCGCTGACGCCCGCGCACCCGACAGGCACGCCTCACGGTTCGAGGCCCGCCTCGAAGAAAGCGCCGTGGATCGCGGACATGACGGCCGCGCCGATGAGGATGGAGAGCACGAGGACCGCGAGCAGGCCGAAGGCGCGGCCGCGGGGGCTCAGCGCTGTGGTGCCGCGGCCGAGCAGGGCGGTGACGAAGAGGCGGAGGCGGAGCAGGGCGTCCTGCCAGGTGGTGCTCGGCTTGTGGACGGCAGGCAGGTCTTCGGTGAGGACGTCGAGTTCGTGGCGGTAGCGGGCTGCGTAGGCCTGGGCCAGGCGTTCCTCGACCTCGGTCATGGTGAGCCTGCCCTCGCCCGCCGCTTCGTGCAGGCGGGTGCTGACCTGCTCGCGCTCGGCGTCGGAGCAGCGCAGGCTGGTGGTGGGGGTGGTCATGGTTCCTCCTTGCGTCGGGGGGACGGTCAGTGCTCGCCCTGCTGGTCCTCGTGGTCGACCTGCCTGCTGTGCTCGTGGTCGCCCCCGCCGCCGTCCTCGTGGGAGGCCAGGGTGCTGACGCCCGCGCCGATGGCGAGGCCGAGCACCGCCACGGCGATCACCTGCGTGGTGCGGTGGCGGACGAACGCGAACCGGCGGCGTCGGGGGGTGTCAGCCGAGGAGGGCGGCGCGGTCGTGGGATCGGGTGTGGTCATGGTTTGTCGCTTCCTCCTGCACGCGCTGGTACAGGGCTTCGAAGGTGTCGAGGGTGTCCGTGAGGTCGTGGCGGGTGACGATCTGCCTGCTCGCGAGGCCCATGGCGATCCGGGTGGCGGGGTCGGTGTCGAGATCGCGTAGCGCGCCCGCGAGGGCGGCGGAGTCGCCGGGTGGGTAGAGGTGACCGTTGACGCCGTGGTGGACCAGGTGCGGCAACGCCATGGCGTTGGCGGCGATGACCGGGAGGCCGGCGGCCATGGCCTCCATCGTGGCGATGCTCTGGAGTTCCGCCGTGCCGGGCATGCAGAACACGTCGGCTCGGCGCAGCACGGCGATGAGGTCGTCGTCGGGGAGGTAACCGTGGAAGCGCACTCGGCGGGCGACGCCCAGGTCGAGGGCGAGGGCTTCCAGCGCGGTGCGGCGGACGCCGTCGCCGACGATCTCGGCGTGCACGGCCGGGGCGAGGACGAGCGCGTGCAGCAGGTCGTCGACGTTCTTCTCCGGGTCGAGCCTGCCGACGAACACCGCCGTGGTCGTGGTCGACAGGTGGGCTCCCGGCGTGCCGAAGCGGTCGAGGTCGATGCCGCAGGAGATCGCCTGGGTCGGCAACCCCCTGTCCCGCAACAGGTCCGCCGCACGGGGTGTGGGGGCGGTGACCGCCGTCGCTCGACGGTAGACCCTGACCAGGTCGCGCCACGCCCAAGCGGACAGGGTGCCGTTGAGGAAGCGGGGGAGGGGGCCGTAGTCGAGCAGGTTCTCCGGCATGAAGTGGTTGGTGGCCACCACCGGCAGGTCGTGGGAGACGGCGGCGCGGAGCACAGTGCGGCCGACGCCGAAGTGGGCTTGGACGTGGACGACGTCCGGTCGGGCCTCGGCGAGGATCGCCGGGAGTGCTCGGGCGACCTGCCAGGGCGTGCACACGCGGAAGGTGGCGTGGAACGGGGTGCGGGTCGAGGCGACGCGGTGGACGGTGACGCCGCGGACGACCGTGGAACCGGTCTGGGCGGTGGGTGAGGGGCACACGACGTGGACGTCGTTGCCACGGGCAGCGAGTCCTTCGGCGAGCCGGGCGGCGAAGTTGGCCGCGCCGTTGACGTCCGGCGGGTAGGTGTCGGCGGCGAGCAGGATCCGTTGGCCGGTCTCGGATCGGGTCCACGTCGGGTGGTCGACCGGGGTGTGGCGGGTCAGGGCGATCACGCCGCCGATCGCCACGGCCGCGCAGGCGAGCTGGGGGAGGGCGATGCCGCTGGTCTCGCCGTAGAAGCCGATGCCGACGGCGACGGCGGTGAGCGGGTCGAGGACGGTGACCGCGCCGATGACCACGGCCGGTGGGCCGCTGGCGTAGGCCTGGTGGACGAGCCAGCCGCCGACGAGCATCAACGCGCCCGCCTCGGCGACGAGCAGCGGAGAACCGTTGAGGACCGCGCCGCGGATCAGGGCCGATCCCAGGCCGAACAGGACGGCGGCGGACGCGGCCAGGGCCAGGCAGCGGACGCGTCCCGCGGTGAGCAGGCCGACGATCGCGACGACGACGGCGACCACCACGACCAGCTGCACCCGTGACGAGTCCACTGTGGATGAAACCGGGACCGTGGAGGTGGCGGACAGCACCACGAATCCCGCTGTGCCCGCGCAGACGGCGAACGCGGCTCGGCGGGAGTGGCCGCCGATCACGGTGGTGAGCACGAGGCTCAGCACGCCGATCGGCTGCACGACCGCCAATGGCGCGAGGGCCAGCGCGAGCACGTGCAGCCCGCTGCCCACGACCGCGAGGGACGTGCCCGCCAGCCAGGTGGGGGTGCGCAGGAGCTTGGTCACGCGGACCCGGCCGTCGGTCCGGACGGAGCGGTGTTGGAGGTGGATCGCCGCGGCGAAGCAGCACGCGGCGAACGCGGCCAGGAGCACCGCGAAGAGGACGTTGGTCATCCGGTCACCCGCTTGATCGTGGTGGCTGTGGTCAGCAGGAGCGCCACTTCGGCGCCGAGGGCGAGACGTTCGAGCAGGCCCTGGAGGTCGGAGACCGGGGGCGGGGCGAGCTGGCACAGGCCGAACGCGGCCGCGAGCACGAGACCGGCCGTGGCCAGTCGACTGATCCGCACCGCGAGCGGACGCAGTCGCGGGTCGGCGCGCAGGGCCTTCGCGAGCTGCCAGCCCGCGAGGGGCAGGCTGGTGAGGAACGTGCCGCCCGCCAGGCGGTGCACGTCACCGGAGAACGACGAGTCACCCGGCAGGCGGTTGGTCGGGAACACCGCGCACAGCAGCAGGCCCGAGCACCACAGCCCCAGCAGCAGCGTGAGCAGGTGCGACCGGTGCACGCCGAGCGCGGTCAGGCCCGCCGCCACCACGCCGCCACCGGCGACCAGGAGCAGCACCGCCAGCACGTAGAGCGCGCCGCCGGGGTGGTAGAAGACGTAGTCGCTGACCACGTTCGCCACCGGGTTCACCTGGGAGCGCAGCGCCACCGTGAGGTACGCGGCGACGAGCAGGCAGCCGGTCAGCAGCGCGATGGAGACCCTGGCGAGGGACGCTGGGCGGGGGATCGTGGCCACGTCGTCGACGATGCCGGGGCATCGTTAAAGCACGATGAAGATCCTCAGGGGTTTGGATGAGAAACCGCGGGGAGCCCGATCCGCACGAGTGCTCCGCCGCCTGCGGAGTGCTCGGCGCGCGCCAGGCCGCCGTGGGCGGTGACGACCTGCGCCACGATCGCCAGCCCCAACCCGGAACCGGGCAGCGCTCGGGCGGACTCGGCGCGGTAGAAGCGCTCGAACACGTGCGGCAGGTCCGCGTCCGCGATCCCCGGCCCCTCGTCGGTGACGGTCACCAGCGCCTGCCCGGCCTCCAGCCCCGCGGTCACGCGCACGGTCGTGTCGGGCGGGCTCCACTTGGCGGCGTTGTCGAGCAGGTTGAGCACCGCCCGCTCCAGCGCCACGGGGTCGCCCACCACGGGAGAGGTCGCCAGGTCCGTCGCGATCCGCACGTGCGGCGCTCGGGCCCGCGCCCGGTCGACCGCGGACTCCACGACGTCGGCGAGGTCGACCGGCACGAACGGCTCGGGGTCGGTGTCGTCCTTGGCCAGCTGCACGAGTTCGCCCACCAGGGTGCTCAGCTCGACGGCCTGGGTGCTCAGGTCGCCGAGCAGGCGGGCCCGGTCGGTGGGGGAGAGGTCCCGGTGCTGCCGCTCGGCGTGGACGAGCAGTTCGACGTTGTTGCGCAGGCTGGCCAACGGGGTCCGCAGCTCGTGCCCGGCGTCCTCCACCAGCCGTCGCTGGGCCGTGCGGGAGGTGTCGAGCGCGGACAGCATCGCGTTGAACGCCTCCGCGAGCCGGGCGATCTCGCCGCGACCCTCGACCGGGATCTCGGCGGTGAGGTCCTGGGTGCGCGCGACGCGCTCGGCTCCCGCCGTGAGCACGTCGACCGGGCGCAGCGCGGTGCGGGCGACGGACCGGCCGAGCACCGCCGCGCCGAGCACGCCGACGAGGCCGATCACCGCGTGCAGCAGGCCCAGTTCGGCGAGGGTCTGCTCGATGTCCTCGGCGTCGCGGGCGATCTGGACCAGGCCGTCGCGCCCGACGACCGTCCACACCCGGTACTGGTCGCCGCCGATCCGCAGCACCTCGACCCTCTGCCGCTGCCCGGCGGCGATGGCCCGCGCCTGGTCGGTGGTCGGGATCCGCTCAGCGCCGGGAGCGCCCGCCGTGGTCACCGCGCCCGAGGAGTCCACGAACTGGACCACGAGTTCGGCGGGGTGGTGGTCGTCGTCGGTGGTCCGCCGGTCCACCGGGCGCAGCGTGGCCAGCGCGTCGGCCGCCGTGGACGACTGCGCCGCGAGGGCGGCGTAGGACCGCAGCTGGTCGTCGAACTGCTGGTTGAGCTTGGCCTGCACGACGAACCACGACGCCACCGCCACGCCGACCACGGCCACCGCGGCGGCGGCCGCCGCGAGCACGGTGAACCGGGACCGCAGCGACAGCCGCCGCCACCGCGTCACAGCGGGTCCTCGCGCAGCACGTAGCCCACGCCGCGCACGGTGTGCAGCAGCCGGGGCTCGCCGTCGGCCTCCAGCTTGCGGCGCAGGTAGCTGACGTAGACGTCCAGGCTGTTCGACGAGGTGCCGAAGTCGTAGCCCCACACGTCGAGGAACATCGCCCCGCGCGACATCACCTGCCGGGGGTTGCGCAGGAAGGCCTCCAGGATGGAGAACTCGGTCCGCGTCAACGCCAGGTGCCGTTCTCCCCGCCGCACCTCGCGGGTGCCGGGGTTCAGCGCCAGGTCCGCGAACCGCAGGTCGTCGTCCGCGGGCGGCGGGTCCGCGTACCCGCCGCGGCGGACGAGCGCGCGGACCCTGGCCAGCAGCTCCCGCAGCGCGAACGGCTTGGCGAGGTAGTCGTCGGCGCCCGCGTCCAACCCGGCGACGCGGTCGGTCACGTCGTCGCGCGCGGTCAGCATCAGCACGGGGGTCACGTCGCCGGTCGCGCGCAGCACCCGGCAGGTGTCCAGGCCTCCGAGCACGGGCATCGTGACGTCGAGGATCACCCCGTCGGGCCGCTGCGTGCGGATCAGCTCCAGCGCCATCGCCCCGTTGTGGGCGGTGGACACCTCGTAGCCCTCGAAGCGCAGCGTCCGCGACAGGGACTCGCGCAGGGCGGCCTCGTCGTCGACGATCACGATGTGCAAGTCGGCTCCTGGTGGGTCAGCGGGCGGTGATGCCCGTCGTCTCGAAGAGGTCGTGCAGGTCGTCGGCGGCGTCCAGCGACGAGACCACGACCAGGGCCAGCAGCGCCGCCGTGGCCAGGAGCACGGCGCGGAACCGGGAGCCCCGGCCAGCGGGAGGGGCGTCGAGCAGCGCGGACACCCGCCGGGGCACCGGGCCCGCCGTGGCGTGCAGCGCCGCCGGGTGGCCCGCGACGGTCCGGCGGGTCGCCAGCGCGGCCTTGCCGACGGCTCGCGCGGTGCTGCGGCGGTCGCCCACGCGGTCGGCGGCCGTCTCGTCGGCCCAGCGCTCCACGGTGTACGCCACGGCGGTGCGCAGCGGGCGGACCAGCGGGTTCGCCGCCGCGGCCAGCGTCACGGCGGCGAGGAACAGGTGGTGGCGGTCGGCCAGGTGCGCCCGCTCGTGGGCCAGCAGCACCTGTCGCTCGGTGGCGTTCAGGGCGGCGAGCATGCCCGTGGACACGACGACCCGGCCGGGAGCGCCGGGCAGCGCGTAGGCGATCGGCGACTCGTCCCGCGTGACCACGAGGTCGGAGTCGGGATGCAGTTCGGCCTCGGCGTAGGCGTCGCGCAGCACGCGGAGGTGGCGTGAACCGGTGCGGACCACGGCGACCAGGACCGCCACCAGCCCAAGGGCCGCGACCGCGGTCACCGGCGTCACGCGGGTGAGGCCGGCGGCGGTGAGCAGGGCCAGCGACGCGGTGCTCCCGGCCGCGGACACGACGGCGGTGGCCAGCAGGCCCCACGTGGCCGCGCGGGGGTGGCAGCGCGGAGCGAGCCACCGGGCCGCGGGCACGGTCAGCAGCGGCAGCAGCAACGGGAGGTAGACGGCGATCTCCATCTAGTCGTCCTCCAGCAGGCCGCGCAGCAGCAGTTCGTCGGCGGGGGAGAGGTCGGACACGAACCGGGCGAGCACCGCGTCGCGGTCCGGCCGGGCGTTCAGCACCCGGTGCATCCGCCGGGCCGCCACGCCGGGCTCGTCGGCCACGGGCGTGTAGACGTACGAGCGGCCGAGCTTGGTCCGGGCGACGAGCGCCTTGGCGTGCAGCCGGGCCAGGATCGTCGCCACGGTGCTGTAGGCGAGCGTGTCGCCGAGGTCCCGCTGCACCTCGGTGGGCGTGCGCGGTCCGCTCGCGCCCCACAGCGCCGCCAGCACGGCGGACTCCAGTTCGCCGGGCGCCCGGCGGTCGGGTCGTAGCACCAGGTCGTCCTCCACGCCGTTAATCTACAGTGGTGTAGAACATCTACAACCGTGTAGATCGAACGAGGGGGTCGGATGCTCGTCGCGCTCAATCCGCTGGACCCGACGTCGCTGCTGTCGGCATTCGGCACGCTGGGCGTGTTCCTGGTGCTGTTCGCCGAGACCGGACTGCTGGTCGGCTTCTTCCTGCCCGGCGACTCGCTGCTGTTCACCGCCGGTCTGCTCTGCGCCACCGGACCGCACCTGTCGCTGCCGTGGGTGCTGGTCGCGGCCGCGGCGGGCGCGCTGATCGGCGCCCAGGTCGGCTACCACCTCGGAGCCAGGGGAGGCCGGGCCCTGCTCGACCGGTCGCAACGGCCCAAACTGCACGAGGCCGTCGAACGGGCGCAACACCTGTTCGCCCGGTACGGCCACGGCAAGGCGATCGTGCTGGCCCGCTTCCTGCCGATCGTCCGCACCGTGCTCAACCCGGTCGCGGGCGTGGTGGGGGTGCCCCCGCGGGTGTTCGTGCGCTGGCAGGTGCTCGGCGGTCTGCTGTGGACGGTCGGCCTGACCGTCGCCGGGTACGTGCTGGGCTCGTCGATCCCGAACGTGGACCGGTACCTGCTGCCGGTGATCGTGCTCATCGTCGTGGTGTCGCTGGTACCGGTGGGCCTGGAACTCGTGCGGGCCAGGAGGGCTCGGTGACGGCGCTGGTCGACAGCGGTTGGTACGAGGCCGTCACGCGCTTCGCGGCGGGGACCGGGTGGCTGCACACGCCCGCCGTCCTGGTCACGACCTACGGCGTCGTGCTGCTGGCGGCGCTGGTCGCCCTCGGGTGGTGGAGCGCCCGGTCCGGCGACGACGCCACGATGGCCGTCGCGCTCGCCACCCCCGTGGCCACGCTCGTCGCGTTCGGCGTGGACGACGGGGTCAAGCTCGTCTTCACCGAACCCCGCCCGTGCCAGGTGCTCGGCGTGGCCACGGTCCTGCCGTGCGACCCGCCCGGCGACTACTCGTTCCCCAGCAACCACGCGGCCGTCGGGGCGGCGGTCGCGGTCGGGGTGCTGCTGGTCCACCGGGTGCTCGGCGTCGTCGCCGTGGTGTTCGCGGTCGTGCTGGCCGCGTCTCGCGTGTACGTCGGCGCGCACTACCCGCACGACGTCGTGATGGGCCTGCTCGTCGGCGGGCTCGTCGCCGCCGCCCTCTGCCTGGCCGCGCGGGCGTACCTCCCGAGGTTCGTCGCCGACCTGCGCCGCGGTCCGCTGCGGCCGGTGCTCCGGGCGACGTGATCACACCGGGCCCCGCGCTGGCGGTCGTGCTGGTGGTGCTCGTGACCGCCGCGGCGCTGGTGCTGCGGCTGGGCCGGATAGGGCGGTGGCCCGCGGTGGTGACCGCGTCCGCGCGGGCCGTCGTCCAGCTCGGGGTCGTGTCGCTGCTCATCACGGCCGTGCTCGGCTCCGTGCCGCTGACCGCGCTGTTCATCGCGGTGATGTTCGGGGTGGCGGCGGCGACCTCGGCCCGGCGCGTCGGCGGGCTCCGGGTCGGCGGGTGGACGGCGGTGGCGCTCGGAGCCGGTGTCGTGCCGGTGCTGGGGTTGCTGGTGGGCTCCGGGCTCGTCCCTCTCCGGCCGGTCGCGCTCGTGCCGATCGCGGGAATCCTCATCGGCGGGGCGATGACCGCGACCTCGCTGGCGGGCAGACGGGCGCTGGAGGTGCTGCGCACGCGGCACGGCGAGTACGAGGCGGCGCGGGCGCTGGGGTTCGGCCGCCGGGACGCGGTGCTGCTGATCTGCCGCCCGAGCGCGGGCGACGCGCTGGTGCCCGCGGTGGACCAGACGCGGACGGTGGGGCTGGTGACGTTGCCGGGGGCGTTCGTCGGGGTGCTGCTGGGCGGCGCCACGCCCGTGCAGGCGGGCGCCACCCAGGTGCTCGTGCTGGTGGCGCTGCTGGTGGTCGAGGCCGTGGCCGCGCTCGTCGTCGTGGAACTCGTCGCAGCGGGCAGGCTCTCGGCCTAGCGGAACAGCGTGTCGCCCCAGAACCCGCCTTCGCGGACGCCGGGCGGGACCGCGAAGTGGCCGGACCCGCTGTGCTCGATGTACTCCATCATTTTGTCCCGAGTGGACAGCGCGGTCTGCATGGGGACGAACTGCGTGCGGGTGTCGCGGTTGAAGCCGATGAAGAACAGCCCGGCGTCGAGGTGGCCGAGGCCGTCCGAGCCGTCGGTGAAGTTGTAGCCGCGACGGAGGATCTTGGCCCCGTTGAGCGATTCGTGCGAGGCGAGCCGGATGTGGGCGTCCACGCCGATGGCGGGCAGCCCACCCGCCCCCTTGACGTGCAGGTCGGGCTCGTCGAACTCGTCGACCTGGCCCAAGGGCGCGCCGCTGCCCTTCTTGCGGCCGGTGAGTTCCTCCTGCTCGCGCAGGGAGGTGCGGTCCCAGATCTCGATGTGCATCCGGATCCGCCGCGCCACCAGGTAGGTGCCGCCGACCATCCACGCTGGTCCGTCCTCTTCGGACACCCACACGTGGTCGCGCAGGACGTCGGACTCCTCGGCCTTGATGTTGCGGGTCCCGTCCTTGAAGCCGAACAGGTTGCGCGGGGTCACCTGGTCCTTGGTGGTGGACGAGGTGCGGCCGAACCCGAGCTGCGACCAGCGCACGGAGACGCGGCCGAAGCCGATGCGGGCGAGGTTGCGGATGGCGTGCACGGCGACCTGGGGGTCGTTGGCGCAGGCCTGCACGCACAGGTCGCCGCCGCTGCGCTTCGGGTCGAGGTCGTCGGCGGGGAAGTGGGGGAGGTCGATCAACGCGGGTGGGCGTTGGTCGGCCAAGCCGAAGCGGCCGTCGAACAGCGAGGGTCCGAAGCCGATGGTGATGGTCAACGCGGACGCGGGCAGGTCGAGCGCCTCGCCGGTGTCCTCGGGTGGTGCTTCCAGCGAGCCGCCGACGGCTCCGCCCTCGGCGGCTTCCTGGCCGTTGGTCATCCGTACGGCGGCCTCGGTCCACTCCTTGAGCAGGGCCACGAGTTCGTCGCGCTTGGTGGTCTTCACGTCGAAGGCCACGAAGTGCATGCGGTCCTGGGCGGCGGTGGTGATGCCCGCCTGGTGCTCGCCGTGGAACGGCACCGGCTCCGCGGCCGAGGACGCGGCGGTCCGCACGGTCGGGGCCCGGTCGCCCGCCAAGACCCCCACGGCCGCGCCCGTCCCCGCGAGCGCCACCCCGGCGCCCGCGAGGCCGAGCAGCCTGCGGCGGGGGAGTCCGCCGGTCACTTCGCGACCGCTTCGGCGACCTTGCTGACCGGCTCGCCCAACGCGTCCAGCGCCGCGGCGAGGTCCTTGATCTCGTTCTCCGTCAGCTCGGTGTACAGCTTGAAGCCGTCACCCTTGCGCTGCTTCTCCAGCAGGTCGTCCAACGCCTTGAAGTTGGCGTCCAGCGTGGTCAGCAGCGCGGGCTGGCTGTCCTGGAGCGCCGGGCGCAGCGCGGCGACCGCGGCCTGCGAGCCGTCGACGTTGCCGCGGAAGTCCCACAGGTCGGTGTGCGAGTAGCGGTCCTCCTCACCGGTGATCTTGCCGGTCGCGACCTCGTCCAGCAGGCCCTTCGCGCCGTTGGCCAGCTCCAGCGGGGTGAGCTCGACGGACTTCGACTTGTCGACGATCTCCTGCACGTCGGCCCGGAGCCGGTCCGCGATCGAGGAGGAGTCGGCCTGGAGGCCCGTGACCCACAGGTCCTTCTCCAGCCGGTGGAAGCCGGTGAACTCCTGGCCCTCGGCGATGACGTCCTCGCGGCCGTCCACCCTCGGGTCGAGGTCGCCGAAGCTGCCCGCCACGGGTTCGATGCGCTCCCAGTAGGTGCGGGCGATCGGGAACAGCGCCTTCGCCTCGTCGACCTTGTTCGCCTTGACCGCGTCGACGAACTCCGTCGTCTTGGTGAGGAAGCTGTCGGCCTGGGAGTTGACGTACCGCTGGTAGCTCTTGGTGGCGTCGGCGAGCTTCTGGTTGGTGTCGACGGACTTGCGGCCCTCGCCGGTGACGGTGAAGTCGGCGCGGATGCCGTCGCCGACCATGCCGGGCTTGCACGCGGT
>NZ_JBHYHC010000189.1:0-13651 GCF_042738955.1 Umezawaea sp. NPDC059074 | reverse complement strand
GCCGGACCCGTACTCGCCGCCATCACCGTCGCCAGCGCCACCGGCAACATCGGCTGGGACACCATCGCCCTCACCATCTCCTTCGCCATCGGCGCCGCCCTCCCCCCTCCTGCTGTTCGCGTTGGCCGGCCGCCGAGTCAGCGAGCGGATCAGCTGGGTGCGCCGCAACCAGACCACCGTCCGCCGCGTCGGCGGCGTGGTCATGGTCCTGTTGGCGTTCGCGTTGCTGTTCAACGTCACCGACCTGATCCAACGCGCCGTCCCGAACTACACACAATCGTTGCAGGACAAAGTGGAGAACAACCAAGCGTTCCAGCCCGCACTGTCGGGGCTGACCAACAAGGAGAACTCCGCACTGTCGAACTGCACCACCAACCAGGCCGCCACCTTGCAGGACTGCGGGCCGGCGCCGGAGTTCAAGAACATCCAGCAGTGGTTCAACTCCCCCGGCACCACCATCGCCCAACTCAAGGGCAAAGTCACCCTGGTCGACTTCTGGGCCTACGCCTGCGTCAACTGCCAACGCACCCTGCCCCACATCACCGACTGGGACCGCACCTACCGCGACGCCGGACTCCAGGTCATCGGCATCCACACCCCCGAGTTCACCTTCGAACGCGACGCCGACAACGTCGCCGACGCCATCACCCGCGAGAACATCCAATACCCCGTCGGCCTGGACAACCAGACCAGCACCTTCACCCAATACCGCAACCGCTACTGGCCCGCCCGCTACCTCATCGACGCCACCGGCACCGTCCGCAACATCAAACTCGGCGAAGGCGAATACGACCGCACCGAAAACTTCATCCGCACCCTGCTCACCGAAGCCAACCCCACGGTCAAGCTCCCACCCTCCACCACCCTGGCCGACACCACCCCCGACGCCGCGGGCATGACACCGGAGACCTACCTGGGCGCGAACGACATCGAGAAAGCCCTGGTCGGCGGCACCGTCGAGGACGACAAGCCGAAGGCGTACTCGTTCCCCTCGTCGCTCCCCGACGACAAGCTGGCCCTGAACGGCATGTGGGCGGTCGACTACGAGAAAGCCACTCCTGCTGAGGGGTCGTCGATGCGCCTGAACTACCAGGCACGCACCCTCAACCTCGTGCTGTCGGGTCAGGGAGCGGTCAAGGTCAGCGTGAACGGCGGCCCCACCAAGAGCGTCACCATCTCCGGCACGCCGAACCTGTACACACTGGTCACCGAGACCGACCAGAAACGGCAGACCGTGGAACTGACGTTCAGCGGCAGCGTCCAGGCCTACGACTTCACCTTCGGCTAAGAGCACGTGGCACGCCCCTGGTTCAGGGGCGTGCCACGACCACGGCCGTCAGCTCAGGTCGGTGATGACGGTCTTGGTCTCCATGTAGTTGTTGAACACCGCCGCGCCCATCTCGCGGCCCCACCCGGACTGCTTGAAGCCGCCGAACGGCAGGGTGGCGTCGAAGACGTTCCAGGTGTTGACCCACACCGTGCCCGCGCGCAGTCGTCGAGCGGTGCGGTAGGCCTTGCCGATGTCGCGGGTGAACACCCCCGCCCCTAGGCCGAAGCTGGTGTTGTTGGCGACGGGCAGGACGTCCTTCTCGGCGTTGAACGGGGCCGCCGCGACGACCGGGCCGAAGATCTCCTCGCGGACGGCGGTCATCTCCTCGCGGGTGCCGGTGAGGATGGTCGGGGCGACGAAGTAGCCGCGGTCGCCGACCCGGTCGCCGCCGCGGATCTCGGCCCCCTCCTCCCGGCCGGACCTGATGTAGCCGGTGACGCGGTCGAACTGCTCCTGCGACACCAGCGGTCCCATGTCGGTGGCCTCGTCCAGGCCGTTGCCGACGGTGATGTTGCGGGCCATCTCGGCGACGCCCTCGACAACCTGGTCGTAGACGGGTTCCTCGACGTAGAGCCGGGATCCGGCCACGCAGCACTCGCCCTGGTTGAAGAAGATCGCGTTGGCCGACCCGGCAATGGCCTTGTCGAGGTCGGCGTCGGCGTAGACGACGTTGGGCGACTTGCCCCCGAGTTCCAGGGTGACCTTCTTCAGGTTGCCCGCGGCCGCCTTCACGATCTCCTTGCCCACCTCGGTCGAGCCGGTGAACGCGACCTTGTCCACGTCCGGGTGCGCCGCCAGCGCCGCGCCCGCCTCGCCGAACCCGGTCACGATGTTGAGCACGCCCGGCGGCAGCCCGGCCCGCATCGCGAGTTCGCCCAGCAGCAGCGCGGACAACGGGGTCTGCTCGGCGGGCTTGAGGACGATCGTGCAGCCCGACGACAGCGCCGGGCCGAGCTTCCACGCCGCCATCAGCAGCGGGAAGTTCCACGGGATGATCTGCGCGCACACGCCGACCGGCTCGCGCAGCGTGAACCCGAGGTAGGCGTCGGGGTGCGCGGCGGAGATCGGGATGGTGCTGCCCTCGACCTTGGTGGCCCAGCCGGACATGTAGTGGAACAGGTCCGCCGCCAGCGGCACGTCCGCCGCCTTCGCCACCGCGTAGGGCTTGCCGTTGTCCAGGGACTCCAGCAGCGCGAAGTCCTCCAGGTGTTCGAGGATCAGGTCGCCGATCTTGTGGATGATCCGGCCGCGCTGCCCGTGCGGCATGGACCGCCACGCCGAGCCGTGCTCGAACGCCGCGCGGGCCGCCTTGACCGCGCGTTGGACGTCCTCGGCTTCGCCGTGGGCCACCGAGGCGAGCACGTCCTCGGTGGCGGGGTTGAGGCTCTCGAACGTCCGCGACGACGCGGCGTCGACCCACTCGCCGTTGATGAGGAGCTTGCGGCTCAAGCCGCCCACGACCTGCTGGATGCGGGGTTCTTCGACCGCGAGGGTCATCGTTGACCTCCTTGGTTGTCAGCGGGCCCTTCAGTCCGCCGCTGTGGTTCTCGCAGAGGCCCTGGGCTCTGCGGGCATGGGGATGGCGCTGCGGAGCTGATCGCCCCGACGACCGCGGAGTCCGGACGCGGTCCGCAGAGGTCGTGGCGCCACCTCGACGCGACCGCGGCGTCGCGGTTCGTCGAGGACCTGGCGGGCGATCATCAGCGGACTTGGCGGCGTGAGGTCGCGTGGGAGACGCGGGCGACCCCGTGGTCGGCGAGAGTCACGGTGACACCTCCACTAGTCACACTGAGACTAGGACAGCCGTCGACCAGCGTAAAGGGCAGCCTGTTGTGCCGTTCGGGGGATCGGCGCGGGTCGAGCGAGACACCGTCGGACGGGGCGACCTCGTCGACCCAGTTGGTGCGGGGGTCACCATCCGTCCCTGTGAGCGCTCGAACGCGTGTCGTGGGTGGAAGCGGCGCCTCCACCCACGACATCTCAGGCGCAGCGAGTCGTGAAGCCCGCCGCGAGCATCGCGCAGAACGCGCCGCGGCCCTGGGTGTACCTGCTCACCAACGAGTTCACGTACCACCCGGAGGTGGAGGGGAACGCGAACGGCGGGGTGGCGCCGACCTTGCCGTCGAAGCCGTAGCGCCAGTCCAGGTCGATGAACACCACCGCCGTGACGACGTCGGACAGGTCGTAGCCCGTGCCGACGAAGTCGGTCTGCCTGCCGTCGATCACCCCGTTGGGGATGGGGCCGCGGTAGTCGAGCAGCGTGGTCAGCCGGTCGACGAACCACCGGTAGTCGTTGTCGGACTGGAGGCCTTCTCCGGTGAGGCCGCCGCTCATGCGCTGCACGCCGACCTCGGACAGGACCATCGGTTTGCGGTGCTGCTTGGTCCACCACAGCATCCGCAGGACGTTCAGGTCCACCGGGTACTCGTGCCTGATGGCGTTGCGGTTGCCGTTGACGATGTCGTCGTAGTACCCGCTGCACGTGCGGTTGGCGGTGTTCTGCTGGCCGTTCCAGTACGCGGTGCCGTTCTCCCAGAACGGTTGGCAGAGGTCCTGGTTGAACACGCTGAGCCCGACCTGGTCCACCACGTCGTCACCGGGGTAGAGCTTGTCGAACTCGCCGCGCACCGGGTGGTACACGTACTTCACGTTCGAGCCGCCCGACGTCCGCGAGTCGACGAGGGACACCAAGTGCCGGAAGGCGTTGCGGTAGGAGGAGCAGTCCGTCCCGTTCACGCAGTGGAACGCGCTGCTGACCTCGTAGTCCAGCCGCAGCAGGAACGTGGAGCCGCGGTGGGCGTTGACGTAGTCGGTCAGGGCGCGGAACTGGTTGTCGTACCTGCCGTTCGCGATGTCCACCGTGGCCTGTCGCGACGCCTGGAGCTGCGTGGCGGGGTTGCCGTCCCAGGCCGGTGGGTAGTCCTTCCAGCTGATGCCGACCTGCACCGCCTTGCCCTGGCCGGTGAGGAAGTCCGCGTACTGGAGGTGCGAGGAGCTGCCGGACTGGCCCGCGAACCCGCCGTCGCGCACGCCGTAGTAGACCGACCCACCCGCAGGGTTCGCCCTGGTGCTGCCCGTGACGTCCTGCCACGCGGCCACGTTGCTCTGCCCGACGAACAGCTGCCTGCTCACGGCCGCCTGCGCGGGCGCCGCCGTCGCGGCGAGCACGAGCAGGGCCGCCATCAGCGCGCGCACGTCACACCGTCCCGTTGACGTACTGGCGCTTGCGGATCTCGGAGATCCACCGCGACCGCACGGTCGGGTCGGCCTGCACGCGCGAGTCGCCCCAGTAGCCGTTGGCGCAGCCGGGTTGCCCGGCCGGGGCGCCGTTGCACTGCCACAGGGCCTGGGAGTCCCAGTTCGTGTTGATGTAGGCGACCGCGCGGATCACATCGGAGTTCGCGGCGACGTAGGAGAAGAAGTCGTTGAACCAGACGTCGACGATGGTCTGGCCGCTGACCGGCTGGGGGTTCTTGGCGAAGATGCAGCTTCCGGTCCTGGAGCCGGTGGTGAAGCCCTGGGGGGCGGCCTCGGCGATCATCACCTTCTTGCCGTGGCCGCGGGCGAAGCCCAACACCCGGTCCTGCAACGCGCGCGGGCTGACGTTCGGGCCGCGGCAGGACCACTGGTACTGGCCGTAGCTCGCGCCGTAGAACGCGGACATGCCCACCCAGTCCACCACGTCGTCGCCGGGGTACCAGACGTCGAAGTGGTTGGCCGCCGTGACGACGTAGTTCCACTCGGGGTTGCCGGTGTGCTCGTCCACCGGCCACGCCGCGGACTGCCACACGGTGGCGATCCGGTTCGCGCCGAGTGCGTTGATGCGGCCCTTGATGTAGCGGAACGCCTGCTTGTAGAAGTCGGCGTTGTAGCAGTTCCACGGCCCGTCGAACTCGTAGCCGATGCGGAGGAACACCTCGCGGTCGTACGACTTGAGCTTGGTGACCAGCTCGTCGACCTTCTGCCGGTACTGGGAGACCAGCGCGGGCGTGAGGTCGGCGTCGTTGCGACCGATGATCGCCCGCAGCGGCTGGTTGCCGCAGCCCGACGAGGAGTCGGACAGGTAGAGGCCCACGGCGAGGGACGCGCCGGGGAACTCGGCGAGGGTGCGGGGGAAGTCGACGGTGCCGGAGCCGTAGTTCACCGGCCCGTACATGCCGCCCAGGGGTCCGGGGTTCCCGCCCATCACGAGGTTCGTGTACAGCGTGACACCGCCGGGTTGTGGTGCGCCGAGGCCGGCGTTGAGCACGTCGCGCTTGTAGTCCGACAGCGTGTCGCTGTCCTGGCCCACGAACATCCTGATCTGGTTGTTCGGCGGAAGGTTCTGGCCCGCGGTCGCGGTTCCCGGCAGCGCGAGCAGGGCGAGCGCCGCCGCGGCGGCCACCAGCCGCCTCGGCCATGGTCGTCGTTGATCCATTGTGGACGTTTCCTCTCCGGTCATCCTGTGATGGCGGTGTCGAGCACGTCGCACACCAGGCGCTGCCCGGTGAGGTCGGTGGCGCAGACACCGAAGAACGCTCCGGTGAACCCCTCGACGGGGGTTCCGTCGCCGCCCGCGACGGCGGACCGGGCCGCGTGCTCGTCCGACACGAGGGTCGCGTCGAGCACGGGGCCGATCCGCCGCCACGGGCCGGTGGCGGTCGCCGCGTGCAGGCGCAGCTCCGCCCGGTCGACCTCGGCGCGCAGCCGGACGGGGCCCTCGTCCGGCCACGGCACGACCACACCGGCCAGCGGGTCGCGCAGGGTGCCGAGGTCGCAGGTCAGGACGGCCAGGCAGCGGCCGTACCGCTCGTCGTGCGTGACGTGCAGCCAGTGCCACAGCGACGAGTCGTAGTAGTGCAGGAGTCCGGCCATCTGCTGGTAGCTGGTGGGACGGGTGTCGACGACGGCGGTGAACCCGGCCCGCGCCGAGGTCTGCCTGCGGGCGACGAGGCTCACGTCGTGCCTGCTGGCCGGGGACTGGTCGCCGCGCAGCCGGAGCACGCCCGGCCGCTCCCCCAGCGACAGCCACGACGGGTCCGGCGCGCGGCGCGGCGTCTGCCACTGCGGTCCGAGCTCGGTGGTGTGGAAGCCGGTGCTCTGCGGCGGCCGGGGAGTGCTGGGGTAGTGCTCGGGCACGGCGACGGTGGTCGCCGGGACGCCGCCGTCGACCCGCGGCCACCCGTCGGTCCACCGCACGGCCTGCACGGCGGTCTCGCGGCCCAGGACGCAGTGCCCGGCCTCGTCGACCGGCCGGGCGGTGAGGTGGGCGAGGTACCAGCGGCCGTCCTCGTCGGCCACCAGGCAGCCGTGGCCCGCCTTCTGCAACGGCAGGTCCGGTCGACGCGCGCTGGTCAGCATCGGGCCCGCGGGGTCGGGGTCGTACGGTCCGGTCAGCAGCCGGGACCTGGCCACGGTCACCGCGTGCTGGTAGCCGGTGCCGCCCTCGGCGACGACCAGGTAGTACCAGCCGTCCTTGCGGTAGAGGTGCGGCCCCTCGGTGGCCCCCAGTTCGGTGCCGGTGAAGACGACCTCCGCGGGACCGACGAGCTTCCTGGCGGACCTGTCGAACTCCTGCACGACGATGCCCGCGAACCGCCGCCGCGCGGGCCGGTGGTCCCACTGCACGGACAGCAGGTAGGTGCGGTCGTCCTCGTGGTAGAGCGCCGGGTCGAAACCCCTGGCGTGCAGGGGCACCGGGTCGGACCACGGTCCGCGCAGCGACGGCGAGCTGACGTGGAAGTTCGGCGTGTCGTAGAAGCCGTCGACGTTGTAGCCCTGCACGGTCGTGTAGACGAGGTGGAACAGACCGTCCACGAAGGACAGGTCCGGCGCCCAGACGCCGCCGGAGTCCGGCACGCCCCGCAGGTCCAGTTGCGTCCGGCGGGTGAGCGGGTGCGGCAGCGCCTCCCAGTCCACGAGGTCGGTGCTGCGGTGCAGCGCCACGCCGGGGAACCACTGGAACGTCGAGGTGGCGACGACGAACTCGCCGTCGACGCGGATGATCGAGGGGTCGGGGTGGAAGCCGGGCAGCACCGGGTTGACCGCCACCCTGAGGTCGACGTGGCGGTTCGCGGTCGAGGTCACGGGAGGGACCTTTCTTCTCAGGCGACGACGCTTCCGGCGGTGAGCCCCTGCCGCCAGTAGCGCTGGAGCAGCAGGAAGCAGGTGACGAGCGGGACGACCGCGAGGAACGCGCCGGTGACGACGAGGTGGAAGATCACCTGGTTGCCGACCTGCGGCTGGGTGTTCCAGTCCTGCAAGCCAAGGGTGAGCGGGAACAGCTCGCGGGAGTTGAGCATCACCAGCGGCAGGAAGAAGTTGTTCCAGATCGCGACGAACTGGAACAGGAACACGGTGACCAGGATCGGGGCCATGATCCGCAGCACGACGGTGCGGAAGATCCGCCACTCCGACGCGCCGTCCACCCGCGCGGCCTCCAGCACCTCGTCCGGCACGGAGGAGGCCGCGTAGAGCCTGCACAGGTAGACGCCCAGCGGGGACACCAGGCTCGGCAGGAACACCGACCACGGCGTGTTCTGCAACCCCACCGAGGACATCAGGAAGTACAGCGGCAGCGCGAGCGCGGTCGTCGGCACCAGCACCGCGCCGATGATCGCCCACGACACCGCGCCCGAGCCGCGGAACCGGAACTTGCCCAGCGCGTACCCGGCGGTCGCGGCCAACGCCGTCGCGCCGAGCGCCCCGCCGCCCGCGTAGAGCAGGGTGTTCCCCGTCCACCGCAGGTAGATGCCGTTCTCGTAGGTCAGGGTCTGCCGGATGTTGTCCACGAGGGCGAACCGCTCCGGCAGCGCGAAGCCGAACGTGGTGAACAGCTCGTCCCGCCCCTTCGTGGCCGACAGCGCGAGCCACAGCAGGGGAAGCGCGAAGTACGCGCAGGACACGACGAGCAGGACGTAGGTGGGCAGCACGCGGAGGCGGGCCATCTCAGATCACCCCGCGCCTGCGGCCCAGCCGCAGGAAGTAGAGGCTGCACAGGAACGTGACGAGCGCCAGCGACACGGCCACGGCGCCCGCGTAGCCGGACTGCCCTTCCGCGAACGCCTTCTGGTAGGCGTAGACGTTCGGCGTGTAGTAGCTGGTGATCGTCGAGGACAGCGGCTTGAGGATGGTGGGCTCGTTGAAGAACTGGAACGCGCCGATCAGCGAGAACAGCAGCGTGAGCCCGATGGCAGGCAGGACCATCGGCAGCTTCACCCGCACCGCCAGCGCCAGTTCGCCGCAGCCGTCGAGCCGCGCGGCCTCGTGGACGCTGGTGGGGATGGCCTGGAGCGCGGCCAGCACGATGATCACGTGGTAGCCCACCCACTCCCACGCGGCGATGTTGGTCATGGACAGCAGGACGGTGCCGCCGTTGAGGAAGTCCGGGCTCGCGGACCCGAGCAGCCGGACGATCGGGCTGAACTGCGGCTGGTAGAAGAACCCCCACAGCAGGGTCGCGATCACCGCGGGCACCGCGTAGGGCAGGAACACCAGCAGCCGGAACACCCTGCGGAACCGCACGAGTGCCGAGTCGAGCGCCAGGGCCAGCGCGGTGGCCAGCACCATGATCAGCGGGATGGTCAGCGCCGCGTAGGCCAGCACCCGGAGCAGGCCTTCCAGGAACTTCGCGTCGCCGAGCACGTCGAGGTAGTTGGCCACCCCGACGAACACGTCCGTCGTGCGCCCGAGCAGTCCGGTCCGGCGCGGCTGGAACAGGCTCTGCTGGACCGCGACCCCGATCGGCACGAGGAAGAACGCGGTGAACACCAGCAGGAACGGCAGCAGGAACAGGTAGGGCGCCACCCTCCGGCGCCCGCGCCGCGTGAGCGCGGGAGCCGGAGGAGCGGGCCGGGCGACCGGTGGCGGGGCGAGCGTCGTCACGGGGACGTCCGGACCTGGAAGCCCTGCTTGCCCATGTCCTCGACCGTCCGCTGCTGCAACCGGTCCAGCGCCTGCGACACGGTCTGCTCGCCGTTCGCGACCTTGCCGAACTCGTCGGTGAACGCGGGGAACGCGGTCGTCATCGTCGGTCCCCAGGCGAAGTCCGGGTCGACCTGCTTGGCGGCCTCGGCGAAGACCTCGTAGACCTTCTGGCCACCGTAGAACTCCTGCGGCTTCGAGAAGGACTGGTCGAGCAACCCCGCCTTGTCGGCCGGGAAGATCGAGGACTTCGTGATGAGCGAGTTCACCGACCGCTGGTCGGTGTTGAGCCACTGCACGAACCCCGCGGCGGCGTCGACGTGCTTGCTGCCGCTGGTCACGGAGATCGCCGACCCGCCCCAGTTGCCGACGGCGGGCTTGGCCGGGTCCCACTGCGGCATCGGGGCCACGGCCCACTTGCCCGCGCTGGCGGCCATGCTGCCCTTGAGGTAGGAGCCCGCCCACACCGGCGCGACCCAGCTGGCGACGGTGCCGCTGGTGAGGTCGCTGACCCAGCCGGTGCTGAAGTCCGGTTCCGCCTTGACGTGCTTCTTCGCGACCAGGTCCTGCCACAGCTCGGCGACCGGCCGCGACTGCGGCGGGTTCATCGACACGGTCCACTTGTCGCCCTCGGTGCCGAACCAGCGCGCACCGGCCTGCCAGGCGAGCCCGGCCCACTGGCCCGCCTCGTTGGTGGCGAACGTGGCCAGGTACTTCTCCGGGTCGGCCTCGTGCAGCTTCTTCGCCTGCTCCGCGTACTCCGCCCACGTCACGGGCACCTTCAGGCCGTACTGGGCGAACACGTCGGTGCGGTAGAACAGCCCCATGGGCGCGATGTCCTGCGGGACGCCGTAGACCCCGCCCTGCTGGGCCACCTGGTTCCACACCCACTCGGGGAAGTGGTCGCCCAGGTCGTCGCGCACCTTGCCCTTCAGGTCGGCCAGGCAGCCGCAGGCGATCATCGACGGCACGAACTGGTACTCCACCAGCGCGACGTCGGGGGCGTTGCCCGCCTTCACCGCCGCCTGGAGCTTGGCGTAGTAGTCCTGCGCCGGGACCTTCTCCGCCTTGACCCGGACGTCGGGGTGGTCCTGGTTCCACATCCCGACCTCGGCGCTGTTGTCGAGGAACGTCCAGAACGTCAGCTCGGCCGGTCCGGTGGTCTTCTCCGCCGTCGTGCCGCACGCCGCGACCAGTCCCAACAGCGCCGCCGCGGCGACGGCGAGCAGGCGGTGTCTCCGTTGACCCATGGGTTCCACTTCCTCCGCGTTCGTGTGCCGCGTCACGCTAGGAACGGGCCTTCGCAAGGGTCAACGTTTCGGCTCCGAAACATTCCGGACTTTCGGAAAATCTCCCTAACAGCGCAGTTCAGGGCTCCGAAAGTCCGACTGTTGTATGGTCCCGGCGTGGCAGACGAACGCACGACGTTGGCGCACATCGCCGAGTTGGCGGGGGTGTCCGTGCCGACGGTGTCGAAGGCGCTCAACGGGCACCGCGACGTGTCCGCGCGGACCCGTGAGCAGATCGAGCGCATCGTGGTCGAGCAGGGCTACGTCCGCCCGGTCAAGACGAAGCCGAAGCCGCGGCGGTCCACGGCCGCGCTGCTGGACCTGGTGATCAACGAGCTGGACAGCTCGTGGGCGACCGAGATCCTGACAGGCACCGAGGAGGTGGCGCGCGAGCACGGGATGCACCTCGTGCTGACCGCCGTGCACGCCGACCCGACGCCCGGCAAGGGCTGGCTGGAGTCGTTGGCCGCCAGGGGATCGCGCGGGGTGATCCTCGTGCTCTCGGACCTCAGCACGAGGCAGCGCACCGAGCTGGACCGGCTGTCCATCCCGTACGTGCTCGTCGACGCCGTGGGACGGCCGGACCCGGCGGTGCCGTCGGTCGGCGCGACCAACTGGCACGGCGGCTACGCGGCCGTGCAGCACCTGCTGTCGTTGGGGCACAAGCGGATCTCGGTCATCGGCGGGCCAGAGCAGCTGCTCTGCACCAAGGCCCGCGTGGCGGGCTACCGCAACGCGCTGGAGGTGGCCGGGCTGCCGTACGACCCGCGGCTGGTGCGCTACGGCGACTTCCGCCACGAGCAGGGCTACCTCCAGACCAAGGCCCTGCTGGAGTTGAGCACCCCGCCCACGGCCGTGTTCGCCGGGAGCGACCTGCAAGCCCTGGGCGCGTACCAGGCGCTGCACGAACACCGGCTGCGCGTCCCGGACGACGTCAGCGTCGTCGGCTTCGACGACCTGCCGTTCGCCCCGTGGACCGCGCCGCCGCTGACGACGGTCCGGCAGCCGTTGCGGGAGATGGGCGCGCTCGCCACCCGGATGCTGCTCTCGTTGATACGGGGCGAGAAGCTCGCCGCCCCACGGGCCGAGCTGGCGACGAACCTGATCGTCCGGGGCAGCACCGCGCCGGTGCGCCGCTGAGCCCGCCCGCCGCGGACGGGCTCAGCGGTTCCTCAGGCGAGCCGGACCGCTATCCAGTCCAGCTCGGCGAAGCCGGTTCGCTTGCGCAGCACCAGTTCGCTGGTGCCGGTGGGGAGCGCGACCGACACCGACACCACCTTCGTCGCCCGGTCGTGCGCCTCGCCGTCCAGCCACCCGCCGCTCGGCGGGTAGCTCGCGACGGCGCGCTCGACCCCGTTCACCAGCACGGAGTGCTCGGCCGTGGCCGCCGTGCCGTTGGCGTGCCCGATGTCCACCCGGTAGGTGCCCGCGACCGGCGCGTCCACGGTGAACGCGACCTGGCTCGCCGCCTGGTCGATGCCGCCCACGTAGTCGGGCAGGTAGTCCGCCCGGTACGGCGTGGGTCTGGCCGCCGTGACCGCCGCGTTCTCGGCCTCGTACCGGTGGGTGTCCGGGCGCACGTCGACGTAGTCGACCTCGGCGTACCCCGCCCCCTTCGCGAGCCGGACCTCGTTGCGCCCGGCCCGCAGCGCGAGCCGCTTGGTCACCGTGCCCAGTTCCGCGTTCGCCCACCCGCCCGGTGTCGGCGGGTACCCGACCTCGCCCTGACCCGATCCGTTCACGGTCACGGGGTGGGTCGACCGCGAGGTCGTGCCGTTGGCGTACCGCACGGTCATCATGTAGATCCCCGCTGCGGGAACGTCCACTCCGAACACCAGAGCGCTGTCCGCGTGGTCGATGCCGCCGATGTAGGCGTCACCGGACGCTGCCGATCCCGTGTGCCGCACGGCGTGCACCACCTGGGCCGACTCCGCCTCGTACTTCGTCGGGTACGCGTCCGGCGGCCCGACCGGCGACACGGTGATCCGGTACCCGTCGTAGCGGTTCATCCGCCGGATCGGCACGGTGAGGTTCCCCGAGCCGTCCACGGTCATCGTCTTGTCGAACACGTTATAGGTCCCCGACTTCGGGTCGCCGCCCGCGTCGACCCGCCGGTTGGCCTCGTTCGGGTCCTTGTCCCACACCGTGGTGTCCAGGCGCACCCGGACCTGGCCGCCGAACCCGCGCACCCGCACGTCCACCGGGCCGTCCTCGCCGCCCGCCAGCACGGTGAGCGTCGAGCCGTCCCGCGCCGCCACGGCGTCCGCGCCGAGGTAGCGGCGGCCGTTCGCGGTGTCGTCCCAGCGGTTCACCTGCGCCTTGAGGCCGCGCATGTCCTTGTACCACTTCATCATCCAGAACCCGCCGTTCGGCTGGAGCACCCCGCCGCCGACGCGCCGCAGGGTGTTCCCGAGCAGGCCGGGGTTGGTGTAGATCGCCATGGCGCCGTGGTCGACGTCGTAGCGCTCCAGGTCCGCCCAGTACTTCACGACCGTGCCCGGCACGCCCTCGAAGTTGCCCGCGGTGGCCGGGTCGTCGGTCTGCGGGCCGTACTCCTCGACCACGACCTTCAGCGCGGGCAGGCCCAACTCCCGTTCCAGCGGCCGGTAGTAGCGCGTCAACGCCTCCGGCACGTCGCCGGGGCTGGGCCCGAGGTTGTGCCAGCCGACGAGCTGCGGCACGGTGCCGGTGTCGATCGCGTTGCGCAGGAAGTCGCGCATCCGCTGCTGGTGGCCCGCGACCCAGGGCAGGTAGAACTCCCAGTTCGGCCCCATGATCGGGACGCTGCCGTCGATCGCGCGGATCCGCCGCGCGGTCTGCGTCCACAGCCAGAGGAACTTCTGGTCGTAGGACGAGCCGGGGATCGAGGCGTCGGACTCGAGGCCGTGCAGCTTGTTGTCGGCCTCGTTGAACGGCGCCACGGCCAGCAGCGTGTCGCGGTAGGGCTGGATCCGCCGGGTGGCCTCGTCGACCCGTTCGAACCAGTGCGCCGTGCCCTGCCACTGGTACCACGGGTCACCGCCCATGAGGTCGTTGAACCGGGCGATCATCTTCACGTCGGTGACGCGCAGCTTCGGCGCGACCACCTCGGTGCCCGCGCGCTCCCCCTCGTTCCACCTCGCCGTCATGT
>NZ_JBHYHC010000188.1:0-13907 GCF_042738955.1 Umezawaea sp. NPDC059074 | reverse complement strand
TGATCGGGCCAAAAGGCAGTGCCCCAAAGCCCTGCCCGATCTCCAATTTTAAGGCCAAAATCCCCAAGTAAAATCGGCCACGGTTGCGTGCGGCCTGTCCCGATCCGTAGCAGGTCGACAATTTTCTTCCAGTCCCGTAAGTGGTGTGTGGCTTGAGGTCAGGCAGTGAAGTGGGGGGCTGTGGCTGCCAGGTAGTTGGCCAGGGTGCGTGGGGGTTTGCCTGTCAGGTGTGTGAACTGGGTTGAGTCGGCTGGGAGCATTGGGCCTGCTTTTGCTACCGCTTCGGCTACCGCTGGGATGTGGGTGGCCATTTCTCTCGGGATTTTGGTGGGGTCTGCGTTGTGCAGTTCGTCTTTCCAGGTTTGGGCGTCTACCGGGGTGAAGTGGATGGGGCGGCCCAGGAGGTTTTCGGTCATCGTGGCGATTTCCGTGTGGCTGGCGCTTTCCGTGCCGCTGATTCTGGCCGTGTCGCCGGTGAAGGTGTGGGGGCGCAGGAAGGCCGCAAGGGCGATTTCTGCCGCGTCGGCTCCGCTGATCCACGGGACCTGGCCTGGGCCGAAGGCGTTGCGGATGACGCCTTCGGTGGTGATCGTGGTGGCGTGCAGGATCTCCAGGTTTTCGTGGAACAGGGCCATGACTCGGAGTACCAGCACGTCCAGGCCCGCCCAGCGCATGACCTGTTCCGCCAGCCATTGGTCTCGGCCTCGGGGGCTGGGGTGGTCGGGGTGGGCTGGGGCCATGGACATCACGACCGTCCTGATCGGACGGCTGGTGGTGCGGATGGCCTCTGACCAGTTGGCTGCGGCCGCTAGAACGCCTTCGGCGATGGGGTAGGTGAAGTACGCCTGCGTCACGCCTTCTAGTGCTGGGGTGAGGGTTCTGCGGTCGTGGAGGTCGCCGATGACCACGTCCGCGCCCGCTGCCGCCAGGCTGGTGCTGGTGGCGGTTTCCCGGCGTACCAGGACGCGGACGGGGATGTCGTGGGCCAAGAGGCCGCGTACCAGGTGGGCTCCGGTGCCGCCGTGGGCTCCGCCCGCTCCGGTCACCAAGACCAGGTCGCTCAAAGTGTCCGCCAGTTCGTGAGTGGGGTTCGTTCAGTGAACTGGGTGACCGTAGCATGGGTGGTTCGGTGAGTGAACTGGGAGAGTAGGCTCGGGTGCATGGCTCTTCCCAGTACGTACGCGGATCGCAACTGCTCGTTGGCGCGGGCGTTGGAGGTGGTCGGCGAGCGGTGGACGTTGCTGATCGTGCGGGACGCGGTGTTCGGCATCAGTCGGTTCGGGGACTTCGCCACGCAGCTCGGCATTCCGCGTGCGGTGCTGACCAGCCGGTTGAAGGCGCTGGTGCGGGAAGGCGTGCTCAGTCGTGATGAGGACGAGAGCGGGAACGTCGACTACCGGCTGACCGACAAGGGGCTCGGGTTGTGGCCGGTGCTGCGGCTGATGATGGACTGGGGGGACGAGCACTACTCGCCCGGCGGGGCTCGGCGGGTGTTCCGGCACGACCAGGACGGTGGGCTGGTCGACCACGACGGGCTTTGTGCGGTCTGCGGGTCGGTCGTCGCGGTGCCTGAGGTGCGGATCGAGCCGGGGCCCGGATTCGACGCGTCGGTGTCCGGTGGGGACGCGGTGTCCGCCGCGATCAACGGGTCCCGGATGCTGCTCCAGCCGGTGGCCGTTGCCAAGGCCAACAAGGGCTGACCTGTGGGGTACCGATCTGTTTCCCTTTGTCGGGGCGTCGGGCTAGAGTCGTCGGCATGACATCCGAGGTGTCGGTGGTGGACGGGGTGCGCGAGCGCGTGCTCGAGGCCGCGTGCGAGCTGTTCGCCGCCAGGGGGATCAACTCGACGGGTGTCGACCTGGTGTCCGAGGTGGCCGGTGTGTCCAAGCGGAGCCTCTACCAGCGGTTCCCCAGCAAGGACCACCTGATCGCGGCGTACCTGCCGCGCGCGACGGACCGGTTCCTGGACGGGCTGATCCCGGCCGAGGACAGCGGGTTGTCGCCCGCCGGGTGCGTCCTGGAGGTGTTCGCGGCCACACGGCGGAAGTCGCACGCGGCGGACTTCCGCGGGTGTCCGGTGCTCAACGCGACGGCCGAGATCGTCGACGTGGAGCACCCGATGCGCGAGGTCGCCGTGTCGTACAAGGACATGATGCACGGCTACTTCACGGCGCAGGCCGAGGCGGCGGGAGCCGCCGACCCCGGCCTGCTCGCCGAGCAGCTGGTCATGCTCTTCGACGGTGCGATGGCGTTCTCGTCTGTGCGCGGCCAGCCCGTGCCGGAGAGCGTGCTGGTGACCGTTCGCACGCTGCTGGCCGCGCAAGGGGTCAGTGCCGAACGGTGAGGACGATCTTGCCGAACTGGGCGCCGGACTCCATGTGGTTCGCCGCTCCCGCGAAGTCGACGAAGTCGAACGTGCTGTCCACGACCGGCGTGAAGGTCCCGTCGGCGAGACCCGCCTCGACGAACTCGATCGCCTTGCGGCGGCGCTCGGGGTCGTAGGTGACCGGGAACAGGGTGTAGAGGCCCAGGTCGATGCCGGGAACCTTCGGCAGGCCTTGGGCGAGGTCGTTGCGCGGGTCGAGGATGCCGTAGGCGAGCAGGCGTCCGCCGGGGGCGACCGTGCCGATGACGTCGACGATCCCCGGCCCGCCGACCGGGTCCATGGCGGTGGTGACGCCGCGGCCGTCGGTGATCTCGCGGACCCTGGTCACGAGGTCCTCCTCGCTGGTGACGATCACGTGCGCGGCGCCCGCGTCCAGCAGTCGCTGCTTCTTGGCGGGGGTGCGCGTGGTGGCGATCGGCACCGCTCCGATGCTGTTCGCGACCTGGATCGCCGCCAGGCCGACCCCGCCGCTGGCGGCGGTGAGCAGCACGTGGTCGCCCTTCGCGACGGGGTCGCCCTCGACCAGCGCGCCGTACGCGCTGACGTAGGCCATCCACGTGGCCGCCGCCGTGACCGGGTCGCTGTCGGCCGCGCGCGGCACGAGGCTCGCGGCGGGCAGGACCACGTGGTCGCCGTAGGTGCCGTGGTCGGTGAGCTTGAACGCGGGCAGGACCGCGACGCTGTCGCCCACGGCCACCTCGGTGACGTCCGGGCCGATCGCCTCGACCACGCCCGCGGCCTCGTACCCCAGCGTCGAGGGGAGCTCCGGCGGGTAGAAGTAGCGGCCCGCGCGGAACATCGCGTCGGCCCGGTTGACGCCGATCGCGTCCACCCTGATCCGGGCCTCGCTCGCGCCGAGGGCACGGGTGGGGACCTCCTGGAGGTGCAGCACCTCGGGGCCGCCGGTGGTGTCGAAGAAGACCTGTCGGGCCATGGTTGTACCTCACTGGGTCGACGAGCTGAGGGGGTGGAAACAGATCTGTTTCCTCGTGTGCCGGTGAAGGTACACAGATCTGTTTCCTCGGGCAAGCCTGCCTCGGAGTTGGGCTGTTCGGGCGACTTGTCGCAACCGTCCGGGTCGCCGTCACGTCCTCGCTGGAGCGAGGGGGGGTCCTCGTGGGGAGCAAGGGGAGACCTTGATGGTGTCGAGGATTTCGGGAATTGCTGTGGTGGCCGCCGTGTGCTGGACACCGACCAGGACGGGAAAGCTCGGTTCACCGGGCTGCCGGTCGGTGAGTACGAGGTGCGGCTGACCCTGCCGGACGGGTACTGGCCGGTCTACGGGAACACCGTGACCCGCGGGCAGGTCCGCCGCCACGAAGTCTCGTCGAGTGCCATCGCCGTCGAGCCGATCGCCTGACGGGCGGACCGCCCCGCGCGCCGGGCGCGGGGCGGTCGCCTTGTCCACTGTGGACGGTGGATCAGGCGTCCTTCTCGTCGCTGTGGTAGCCGCCTTGGATGGTGCTCCCGGTCGAGTCGTGGTGGTAGCCGCCCTCGGTGGTGCTGTCCGCCGAGTCGTTGTGGTACCCGCCTTCGGTTTCCACCGGGGTCTCCTCGTCGGGGTGGTAACCGCCCTGCGTCTCCGCCCCACCCGGCGTGGAATCGCCGTTCTCGCTCATCTCGTCCCCCTCGGGATCGTGACCAGGTCCTCTCCAGGGTAGAACGTTCTCCTTGCGCCTCAACGGGTTTCGCTCGAAGCGGATCAGGTCGTCAGCACGATCTTCCCCCTGGCGTGGCGGGTCTCGCTCAACGTGTGCGCGGCCGCCGCCTCGGTGAGGGGGAACGTGGCGGCGACCGGGACGCGCAGCCTGCCCTCGGCGGCCAGTGCCACCGCGATCGCGAGGCCGTGCACCGCCAACGGGTCGGCGGTGGTGCCGACTTCGCCCGCCGGGGCCCCGTGGGACAGGTGCACGCCGTGGGCCGCGGCGGTGAAGTCCGGGGCGATCGTGACCACTCGCTCGGCGTCGCCCGCGATGGTGACGAGGTCCGGCAAGGCACCTCCGGCGCAGTCGGCCACGGCGTCCACTCCGGACGGAGCCAGGGCGTGGATACGTTGGGGGAGGCCGGGTCCGTACGTGGTCGGCTCCGCGCCGAGGGACCGGAGGAAGTCGTGGTTGTGCTCGCTCGCGGTGCCGAGGACCCGCGCCCCGCGGGCCACGGCGAGCTGGACGGTGACCGCGCCGACAGCGCCCGCCGCGCCCTGGACGAGCAGGGTGTGGCCGTCGCCGACCGCGAGCCGGTCGAGGACGCGGGTGGCCGTCTCGGCTGAGCCCGCCGCGCCCCCGGCCTCCTCCCACGTCCACGCGGCCGGTTTGGGCGCCCAGTGGGCGAGGACGGTGAAGTCGGCGTTCGCGCCGCGCGCGGTCGTCGTGGTCATGCCGAACACCTCGTCGCCGACCGCGACACCCGTGACACCCTCGCCGACCTCGTCGACGACGCCCGCGGCGTCGAACCCGGTGCGGTAGGGGAACTTCACGGGGATCGCGTCGCGCACGGCCCCGGACCTGATGAGGGTCTCGCCGGGGGACAGGCCGGACGCGCGGACGGCGATCCGGACCTGGCCCGGTCCGGCGTGGGGCTCCTCGACCTCGGCGACGTGGACGACCTCGGGCGGGCCGTAGCGGGTGAACTGGACTGCTCTCATGCGGATCGACGCTAAGGGGACGCCCTCGCCCGATGGCTAAAGTGAGAGAGGTGACGGCCGAAGTGGGAAGCGGGCTCCGCTCGGACGCCCGCGACAACCGCGGGCGGATCCTCGTGGTCGCCCGCGCGGTGTTCGCCGCGGACGGCGTCGACGCGCCGGTCAAGGAGATCGCCCGGCGCGCGGAGGTCGGCGTCGCGACGGTCTACCGGCACTTCCGGACCAAGGAGGCGCTGCTGGCCGAGGCGTTCGCCGACCGGATGGCGACCTGCTCGGCGATCCTGGAGGAGGGGCTGGCGGCGGACGACCCGTGGCGCGGGTTCCGCCTGGTGGTAGAGAAGCTCATGGAGGTCCACGCCCTGGACCGCGGGTTCGCCCGAGCGATCACCGCGCGGCTCTCACGGGCCGTCGACCGCGAGCACGCCGTGCGCCTGCTGGTCGAGCTGGTGCGGCGGGCGAAGGCGGTCGGCGCGCTGCGGGCGGACTTCGTGGTGGAGGACCTCAGCCTGGCGCTGATGGCGAACGACGGCATCCGCGCCGAGTCGGCGGGCATGCGGGTAGCGGCGTCGCGTCGCTTCGCGGCGCTGATGATCCAGTCGTTCCAGGCGAACCCCGTCCCGGCGGTGCTGCCGCCCGCCGTGCGACTGCCCCTGTCCAGGTCGTAGCGCCCGCGGCCGGTCGATATCCTCTGCCTCGGATCTAGGGGGTGCGATGGAGGTCTGGTTCCGGCTGCTCGGGGGAGTCGAGGCCGGTGTCGGTGGGCGGGTGGTCGACCTGGGGCCCGCGCGGCAGCGGAGCGTGCTGGCGGTGCTGCTGCTGGAGGCGGGGCGGCCGATGTCGCCGGAGCGGGTGGCCGAACGGGTCTGGGGTGGTTCCGCGCCCGCCGGGGCGGCGGGGACGCTGCGCAGCTACCTGTCCAAGCTGCGGGCCGCGCTGGCCGACGGTGACGGGTTCGCCATCCGGCGCGGGCCCGCCGGGTACGTGCTCGACGTGGAGGCTGAGGCCGTCGACCTGAGCCGGTTCCGCCTGCTGGTCGAACGGGCGCGGGGCGCGGACGACCCGAAGGCCGCCGACCTCTACCGGCGGGCGTTCGAGGAGTGGGGCGGTGAGCCGTTCGCCGGGCTGGAGACGCCGTGGCTGGTCGACGCCAGGGACGCCCTGCTGGCGGAACGGCTGGCGGCCGAGACGGACCACCACGACGTGCTGCTGCGGCTGGGCAGGCACGCCGAGGTCGTCGGGCCGGTGACGGCGCTGGCCGCGGCGCACCCGGTGGACGAGCGGATCGCCGCGCAGCTGATCACCGCCCTGCACGGCAGCGGGCGGCAGGCGGACGCGCTGGGCCACTACGAGGCGCTGCGGCGGGAGTTGGCCGACACGCTCGGCGCGGACCCCGGCGTCGCCCTCCGGCAGCTCCACCAGCGCCTCCTCACCGCGGAGGAGGGGCCGCGCCAACTGCCGCGCGCCACCAGCGAGTTCACCGGCCGGGTGGAGCAGCTCGCCGCGCTGGACGCGGCGCTGAACGGCCTGGACCCGAACGGCCCGCCGCTGGTCGTCGCGGTGCACGGGCCTGGCGGCGCGGGCAAGACGACGCTGGCCCTGCACTGGGCGCACCGCGTTGGCGGCCGCTTCCCCGACGGGCACGTCCACCTCGACCTGCGCGGGTACGGGCCCGGCGAGCCGTTGGAGCCCGCGCTGGCGCTGGACATCGTGCTGCGGGCGGTCGGCGTGCCCTCGGCGCGCATCCCGCGCGGCCTGGAAGAGCGGTCGGCGCTGCTGCGCACCACGTTGGCGGGCCGTCGGGTGCTGCTGTTCCTGGACAACGCCCGCGACGCGGGCCAGGTGCGGCCGCTGCTGCCCGGCACCGGCTGCGCCGTGCTCGTGACCAGCCGCAACGAGCTGCGCGGCCTCGCGGTCAGCGACGGCGCTCGCAGGCTCGACCTCGGGGTCCTGGGCCACGACGAGGCCGTGGCGCTGGTCGCCCGGATCATCGGCGACGACCGCGCGGCGGATGCGCCCGAAGCGGTGTCGGACCTGGTCGAGCTGTGCGGACGGCTGCCGCTGGCGCTCGTCGTCGCCGCGCAGCAGGCCGCGACGCTCGACACGACCCCGCTCGCCGACCTGGTGGCCGACCTGCGGCACGACCGGCTGGACCTGCTGAGCACCCCGGACGACCCGGCGATCGACCCGCGCGCGGTGTTCTCCTGGTCCTACCAGGGGTTGGCGTCCGAGGTCGCGTGCGCGTTCCGCTACCTGGGCCTGCACCCGGCCCCGGACATCGACCTGGCCGCCGCCTCCGCGCTGCTGCACGCCGAGCCCGCGGCCACCCGGCGGCTGCTGGAACGGCTGGTCGCCGTGCACCTGCTGGAACGCGACCAGCTCGGCCGCTACCGGTTCCACGACCTGCTCCAGGTGTACGCGGCGGAACGGGCCGCCGCGGAGGAGGACCCCGACGACCTGGCGGCCGCGACCCGGCGGATCCTCGACTGGTACCTGCACGCCCTGCACCGGGCGAAGACCGTCGCGTACACGCCGAGCACGATCCGCGTCCGGCCCCCGGCGGAGGACTTCCCCCGTCCGCCGGACTTCCCCGACGCCAGGGCCGCCCGGTCGTGGTACCTCGGCCACCGCACCACGCTGTTGGCCGTGCTGGAGCACGCCGCCGACCAGGGGTACGACGAGCACGGCTGGCAGATCGCCTACCTGCTGCCCGGTTTGCACGAGCCGGAAGGGCACTTCGACGACCTCGTGCGCGCGGGGGAGCTGGGGCTGCTGTGCGCCCGGCGCACCGGGGACGACGTGGCGCTGAGCCGCGCGATCCACATCAAGGGCATCGCCTGCGACGTCTCGGGCCGGGTCGAGGAGGCCGACGCGTGGCAGCGGGAGTCGGTCACGATCAGCGAGCGCGTGGGCGACCACGCGATGGCCTCGATCGCGCTGGTCTCGGTCGGGTTGATCCTGCTCTACGCCGGGAAGGTGGCGGAGGCGACCGAGTGGCTGCACCGCGCGCTCGCGGCGGGCCGCCGGTCGGGCAACCCGGTGCCGACCGCCCACGCGCTGCTCAACCTCGCCGCGCTGGAGGGCATGACCGGCAACCCGGCCGAGTCGCTGGCGTGCAGCGAGGAGGCGCTGGAGCTGTACCGGGAGGTCGGCTCGCTGTACTACGAGGGGTTCGTGCTGGGCAACCTGGCCGAGGCCGAGCTGGACCTGGGGAAGCTGCCGGACGCACTGGAGCACGTCGACGCCGCCATCGCCCTGCTCGACCCGATTGCGGACCAGATCGCCCTGCCGGAGGCGTTGATCGTCAAGGGCCGGGTCCACATCGGACTCGACCAGCCGGAGGAGGCCCGGCGGGCGCTGGAGCGGGTGCTGGAGATGCTGCTCACCGCTCAGAACCCCCGTTCCGCCGAAGTGCTGGAGCTGCTCGCACCCCTCCGCTGACGAGCGCCGCAACGAGCGGTCAACGTTTCGCCAACGTTCCTCGCGCACCGTGCGCCCTCGGGGGAAGACCCCCTTCGAGGAATGAGGGGAACGATGCGAGAAGTCCAGCGGGGTGGCGACCGCCGCCCGGTCGTCGGCCGTGACGCGTCGAACCGGGCACACCGCCGTGGTGCCCGGTCCGGCTGGTCGGCGGGGCCGTTCGGGTACCGGAAGGGGGTCAGCCGAGCAGCGTGCGCGCGGCCGTCCTGACGGCCTCGTCCTCGGTGAACGCGCGCCACCCGCCGAAGTAGGAGATCCGGCGCGGGTTCTCGACGACGGCGCGCGCGGTCGCCCGCACGCCCTCGGTGGTGGCGCCGATCTCGGCGAGGCGCTCCAGGGCGTGGATCCGGACCGGGCGGCACTCGCCGCGGGCGAGCGGTTCGGCGATCTCGGCCAGCACGGTCACGGGGGTCGAGGGGTCCCCCGTGACCCGCCAGAGGGTGTGCGCGGCGCGGACGCGCGTCCAGTCGTCGGGGGACCGGACGAGGTCGTGGAGCAAGGGGATGGGGGCGAGGGGGCCGACGTCGGCGAGGTGCTCGACCGCCAGGCTGTTGCCCTCGGCGACGTGGCGGAGGAGGGCGTCCGCGCCGGGGTCCGCGCCCGTGCGCCACAGCGCCCACGCGGCGGTGGGCACGGAAGCCTTGCGGCGCAACGCCGTCGCCGCGCCCGCCGCCACCGGGCCGAGCGCCCCGACCGCCTCGGCGGCACGGGTGACGACGTAGTCGTCGTCCACCGCCAAGAGGTCGACGAGCACCGGGAGCGCCGCCTCGGCCGCGCGGCCCCAGGCCGCGACCACCTGGCACAGGCTCATCGTGAGCACGCGGTCCCGCACGGGATCCAGGCGCGCGACGACCGGTCCGATCAGGGTGTCGGCGTGCCCGCGCAGGGGGATCAGCACCTCGTGGATACCAGGCTGGTCGATGAGGGGCATGCCTTTGCCCGCGTGGTGGCTCGCGGTGGTGAAGCCGAGCCGGTCGCCGGTGAGGCGGTCGACGAGGCCGGGCAGGCAGCGCGGGTCGTCCAGGCTCGCCAACGCCCACACGACCGCGTCGCCGACGGTGGTCGGCAGGCCGAACGCGCGGCGGGCCGGGTCGTCCACGAGGGCGGCGAGCCGGTCGGCGAACCGCGGCTCGCGGAGGCACGCGAGCAGCGCCGCCGCGCGGTAGCGGACCTCCGGCGCGGTGTCGTCGAGGCGGTCGGCCAGGAACGGCGGGAGCGCGTCGGGCGTGGCGCGCCACTCCGACGCCACCCGCGTCACCTGCCCCAGGGCCGCGACGCGCTGGTCGTCGTCGCCCGCGCGGCCGCCCGCGGCGGCGAAAGCCGGCCACGGGATCCGCGGCGAGCAGGTCTCCCGTGGCGGCCACGATCCCACCGCGGATCCGCGCCGAATCCCGCCACCGCACGGCGTCGGGGTGCAGGACGGCCCGCACCAGCGTGTCGACGTGCCGCGCCGCGACGGCGGGACCGGACGCGTGCAGGGCGGCCAAGTGGAGCTGGAGGTCGTCGGAGGCGTGGACCGGCACGACCCGGCCTCGCACGCCCAACGCCAGCACGAGGTCCAGCCGGGTCACCGGATCGGTCTCCACGCCCCACCGGGCCTCCAGCGCGGTCACCGCCGAGGGGTGCCGGACGCCGTCGGCGACCAGGACCGTCGCGGCCCGGCGCACCCGCGGGTCCGGGTCGTCGAGCAGGGCCAGCAGCCGCGGCCGTGCGGCCTCCAGCGCGGGGTGCCACGCCGGGTCGACGAGGTCGGGGTCGACGGTGACGGCCTCTTCCGCCAGGAGGCCGATCAGCCCGACCACCTCGGGCCGGAACCGGGTGAGCGCGTCGACCGCGAGACCGGCGAGCAGGGGCAGCGCGGCCGACGCCGCCGAGCACACCCAGCCGCCCTGGTGGTAGAGCCGGTCGGAGAGGTCGAGGAAGGCGGCCAGCGCGACGTCCTCGTCCGGGTCCCGGCAGTCGCGCACGAGGTCCGGCACGTCGGCGGCGTTGCCGTGGTTGTGCTCCAGCTCGGCCCAGACGACCTCGTTCTCCACGCCGGGAACCCTAGGCGCTCAGGTTCGGGGACCTCGTCCGCCCGCCACCACCGCGGTCGAGTTCGCCGATGATCGTGAGGGCCTGGTGCCAGGCGGCGCGGGCGGCGTCGGGGTCGCCGGAGGCGAAGTGGATGTCGCCGAGGTGGGTCAGGGCGTCGGCCTCGTTCGAGCGGTCGCCGAGCAGGCGGAACAGGTCGATCGCCTGCCGGTAGCAGGTGAGGGCCTGGCGGTGGGCGCCCAGGTGGTGGTGGGCGTAGCCGAGGCTGTCCCACGTGTGGGCCTCGCCCGCGCGGTCGCCGAGTTCCTGGTGCAGGACCAGGGCCTGGTGGCACCGCAGGAGGGCCCGCGGGTGGTCGCCCAGGTGGGCGTGGCACCAGCCGACCTGGTTGAGGGCCCTCGCCTCGCCGTCCCGGTGGCCGCTCGACCGGAACAGCTCCAACGCCCGCTCGGCGTGACCGAGCGCTTCGGCGTGGTCGTCCTGCCGCTCGTGCATCCAGCCGAGGTCGAGGTGGGCGTGGGCCTGCCCGACCCGGTCGTCGAGGAGGCGGAACAGGTCGAGGGCGCGGCGCAGGTGGGTGCCCGCGTCGGGGAACCGGCCCAGTCGGATGTGCGCGCCCGCCAGGACGCCGTGCGCGTTGGCCTGGGCGGGCAGGTCGGCCAGTCGGCGCGCCGCGTCCACCGCCGCCTGCTGGGTGGTGACCAGGTCGTGCCAGTGGCCCCGCCGTTCGAGGAAGGTCGCGAGGCACCAGGCCAGCCCGTGGGCGTGGGCGTCGGCTCCCGCGCGCACGGCCAGCTCCACGGTCGCCAGGAGCGCGGGCCGTTCGACGGTGAACCACGCCAGGGCTTGGCCGAGGTCGGCCAGGCGCACGGGGGTGACACCCGGTTCGGGGGCGTCGAGGGTGATCGGGTGGGCGCGGTGCGGGTGCAGCAGCAGGGCCGCGGGGTGGGCGGTGTGCAGGTAGTGGTCGAACAGCCTGGTCGGCGGCGGGTCGTCGTGGGCGAGTTCGGCGGCGTAGGCGCGCAGGAGGTCGTGGGAGGTGAAGCGGCCGGGCGCGTGCTCGGTGAGGAGGGTGGCGCGGGCCAGCTCCGCCAACGGGCCCCGCACCTGCCGGACCGGGACGCCCGCGAGGCTGGCCGCGGCCTCGGTGCCGACGTCCTGGCCGGGGTGCGACCCCACGAGCCGGAACAGCCGCGCGGCCGGAGCGCTCAACGCCCGGTAGGACCAGGAGAACACCGACCGCACGTCGGTCGCCCGGTCGCCGCCGTGCAGGACGTCCAGCACGCCGCCCGCGTCGCGCAGCTGCTCCGCCACGGCGGCCAGCGGGAAGCCGGGCCGGGTCGCGGCCCGCGCGGCGGCGACGGCCAGCGCCAGCGGCAGCCGCGCGCAGCCGTCGATGATCGCCTCGACCGCGGCGGGGTCCTCGGCCACCCGACCCGGCCCGAGCCTGCGGACCAGCACGTCCCGCGCGTCGACCCGTGACAGCAGGTCCACGACCAACGGGCGGGCGCCCTCGGCGGCGACCAGCGGGGTCAGCTCGTGGCGGCTGGTCACCAGCACCAGGCAGCCGGGGGAGCCGGGCAGCAGCGGCCGGACCTGGTCGACGCCGCCCGCGTTGTCCAGCACCACCAGCACCCGCTTGTCCGCCAGCGCGCTGCGGTACCGGCCGGTCAGCGCGTCCGGGTCGGTCGGGAGCCGCGCCACCCCGAGCGCGTCCAGGAACCCCCGCAGCGCGTCCGCCGGGGCGACCGCCGCGCCTGTCGGGTCGAAACCGCGCAGGTTCACGTAGAGCTGCCCGTCCGGGAAGCGCGCGGCCACGCCGTGGGCCCAGCGCACGGCCAGCGCGGTCTTGCCGACCCCGGCCGTCCCGGACACGACCAGGATCCCCGCGGCCTGCTCGTCCAGGACGGCGTCGAGCACCGCGAGTTCGCCCTCGCGGCCCGCGAACGCCCGCACCGCGGGCGGCAGCTGCGCCGGAACGGCCGTGGCCGCGGGGGCGGGCGGACGGACGTCCTGGGCCAGCACCCGGCGTTGCACCTCGACCAGACCCGGCGACGGCTCCAGGCCGAACTCCTCGGCCAGCACCTCGCGGGCCCGCCGGAACGCCCGCAGCGCGTCGCCCTGCCGCCCGGCCCGGTACAGGGCCGTCATCAGCTGCCCCCACAGCCGCTCGTGGCCGGGGTGCCTGGCGACCAGCCCCTCCAGCTCCGGGATCAGCGCCTCGCCCGTCCCGGTCGCCAGGTCCGCCTCGATCCGGTCCTGCACGACCGCCAGCCGCAGCCGCTCCAGCCGTTCGCCCTCGGCGTGCAGGGCGGGGACGTCGGCGAACTCCCCGTAGGCGTCGCCGCGCCACAGGGCCAGCGCGGCGGTCAGGCGTTCGGCCGCCCGCGCGGGGTGCCCTGCGGCCAGCGCCTGCCGTCCCGCGGCCGCCAGCCGCTCGAACCGCTCCGCGTCCACGGCGTCCGGCTCGCGCCGCAGCGCGTACCCCGGCGGCCGGGTGACGATGAGGTCGTCGGCTCCCGCCCGCAGCAGCGTCTTGCGCAGCCGGGACACGTACGTGCGCGTCGTCCGGGCGGCGTCCGCCGGGGCGCGCGTGCCCCACAGCCCCTCCACCAGCGCCGCCACGCTCACCGCTCGGCCGACCTCGGCCCCCAGCAACGCCAGCACGACCCGCAGCCGCGGCCCGCCGAGGTCCGGCACCACCCGTCCACCGACGGCGACTTCGAGCGGTCCCAGCACCCCGAGCGTCCAGCCCCCTGCCACCACGTCCAGCACCCCCGACTCGCGTCCGTCCCAGTGACATGAGCACTGCTCATGATCGCTGGATACGCGGGAGCCGCTGTCGACCGGCTGTCGACGGATCGTCGACGTTCCCTGTCACGGTGAATACCAGGCAAAAGCCCAGGAAAGCGCTCACCAGGAGGAGACCGGCATGATCATGCACCCGACCGCCCCGGCCCGAGGCCGTGCCAGGCGCCGAACGCTGAAGGCCCTCGCCGCCACCGCGGCGACCCTGGGCGCCGTCGCGCTGACCGCGGGACCCGCGTCGGCGGCGACGAACTGCACGGGCTCCGGCAACGCCACCGTGTGCCTGGGGATCGACGGGGTGGGCGGCGGCAGGTTCGCCGTGCACGTCGGCATCGACGTGCGCATGAGCCGGGCGGAGGCCCAGGAGTACCTGGACGACGCGGGCGACCCGTTCACCGTCTGGATCAAGGGCGACGACGGCGAGTTCCTCTTCCGGCTGCCGGTCACCGCGATGGGCGCCAGCGACCTGTCCGGGCTCAGCGGCGACTTCGACCTGATCGTGCCCGGCACCGCGCTCAACGAGGACAGCGGCACGGACGAGATCATCGCCGTCGTCACCCC
>NZ_JBHYHC010000187.1:0-13942 GCF_042738955.1 Umezawaea sp. NPDC059074 | reverse complement strand
CGTCGGGCCGCACCCACCGGCCCGACGAGGACGGTGTGCTTCACCAGGTAGGCGGCGTCGCGGTGGGCGAACGCGGTGGCGTGCGCCGGGACCCGGCCGTACGCGCCGCGCCACGGCGTGAAGGCGACCTCGCGCAGCTCGCCGTGCACGCGGCCCTCCGTGAACCACGCGAGCAGGCCCAGCACGGCCCGCTCCGGCAGCGGGCGGACGAAGAACTCGGTCTTGGCCGCGCACATGCCGGGCCGGTCGTGCACGAGCGGGAGGCCGACCGGGTCGTGCGCGACGGCGGAGGCCGGGGTCGCTTGCAGTAGCACGGCCTCGGCCGCGGTCAGGTGCTCGACCTGCGTCAGGACCGGCTCGGCGTCGACACCGGCCAGGAACTCCGCGAGCGCGTCCGGGGAGGCCGCGCCGATCAGCACGACGGTCGGCTCGTCCTCCAGGTAGTCGGGTGCGAGGAGCACCAGTTCCAAAGCCACGTCGTCGGGCGCGAACGGCGCCCACTCCAGCCAGCGGGCGATCAACTCGGGGGCGTGCGTCACCGGCCACGCCAGCCGGACGTGGGTGCGCGGGGCGGCCCGCGCGGTCTCGAAGGTGGCGCTGGTGACGACGCCGAAGTTCCCGGCGCCCGCTCCGCGCAACGCCCAGAACAAGTCCGGCTCGTGGTCGGCGTCCACGACGACCACCCGGCCGTCGGCGAGCACGACCTCGGCCGCGAGGAGCCGGTCGCAGGTCAGGCCGTGCAGCCTGCCGTGGCTGCCGAACCCGCCGCCGAGCGCGGCCCCGACCACCCCGACCGACGGGCAGGAACCGCCGGGCACCAGGCGTTCCGTCGCCGCGAGCCGCGCGGCCAGCCGCCCGGTCCGCACGCCCCCGCCGACGGTGACCCGGCCGCCGTCCACGGTGATCGAGTCGTCCGGCGACAGGTCGAGCACCAGGCCCTCGGTGCTGGAGTGGCAGGCGTTGCTGTGGCCGCCGCCGCGGACCGCGAACGCCCAGCCGTGGCGGCGGGCCGCGGTCAGCGCCTCGGCCACGTCCGACGCGCCCCGGCAGCGGGCGACGGCCCTGGGCAGCACCTCGACCGCCCGGCCGATGAACTGGTTGCGGGACAACGAGTACCGGGGGTCGCCGGGTTCCACGAGGTCAAGCATCGGCGTGCATCCTGGCCTGGAGGTCGTGCAGCTCGGCGTACCGGCCGCCCAGCGCCATCAGCTCGGCGTGCGTGCCCTGCTCGGCCAGTTCCCCCTGGTGCATCAGGTAGATGCGGTCGGCGTGCCGGACGCTCGCGAGCCGGTGGGTGATCAGCACGACCGTGCGGTCGGCGGCCAGCGTCCTCAGCGACTCGTAGACCGCGAACTCCGCCTTCGCGTCCAGCGGCGCGGTGGGCTCGTCCCAGATCAGCAGCGGCGCGTCCCGGAACAGGCCGCGGGCGACGGCCAGCCGTTGCCACTGGCCGCCGGACAGCTCAAGCCCGCCGCGGAACTGCTTGGACAGCAACGTCTCCCACCCGTCGGGCAGCCGCTCCACGACCTCGTCCGCGCCCGCCTGGAGCGCAGCCCCGCCCAGCGCCGCGTCCGCCGGGTCGACCCGGTCGTGCCTGCCGACGCGGACGTTCGCGCGGGCGGTGTGCGGCCACCGGATCGGTTCCTGGAACACCATCATCACCCGCGCGGCGACCCCGGCCCGGTCCAGCCCGCGCACGTCCCGGCCGTCCCAGCAGACCTTCCCGGACGTGGGCGCGTACAGCCCGGCGATGAGCTTCGCGAGCGTGGTCTTGCCGGACCCGTTCTCCCCCACCAGCGCGATGGTCTGGCCGCGTTCGACGGTCATCGACACGCCGCGGACCGCCGGTCGGGTGTCCGGGCTCTCCGGGTAGGAGAACACGACGTGGTCCAGCCGCACCCGGCGCGGGTCGGCGACCACGCCCGCGGGCCGCGGCGGCACCGCGGCGGCGGTGAGGAACGCCAGGTAGTCGCCGACGTACAACCCCTGCTCCACCAACTGGTTCGCCGCGAGCACGAACCGGTTCAACGCCGTGGTGGCGGCCCGGATCGAGATCACCGCCGTGCCCGCGACGGCGAGCGGCACCCACTCCGCGCGCACCAGGAGCCCGAGCACGACGTAGGTGGCCGCGAGGCCCAGACCCGCCAGCGCCCGGCCGATCCCGCGCACCCGCGCCTGCGCCACCCCGCGCCGGATGTCCTCGTCCCGCAACGGGTCCGCGACGATCCGGTACTCCCGCAGCACGAACGGCTCGGCCTGGCAGGCCCGGATCTCGGCCGCGGACTCGCGTTCGGTCGCGAGCTGCGACACCATCTGCACCCGCCGGTCCAGCGCCACGAGCCTGCCCATGCTGGCGTACGCGAGCAGCGCCGACCGCTGCACCGCCCACCCGTCCGGCAGCACCGCGAGCAGCAGCACCGGCAGCAGGATCGGGTGCAGCACGCCGAGGCTGCCCGCGGCGGCGGCGATGCCGAACACCGAACCCACCAGCTCGACCAGGTTGTCGGTGGACCGCTCCAGGTAGAACAGCCCGCGGTCGCGGGCCCGGTGCATCCGGTCGTGGAACCCGGCGTCGTCGAACGAGGCCAGGTCCGCGCCGAGGCTCGCCGCGTACAGCCGTTCCTCGGCCAGCCTGCGCACGGCGGGCGTGATCCGGGCGTGGGCGTGCGCGACCCCGACGTCCAGCGCCCCTCGGATGCCATAAGCCGCGCCCACCAGCAGCAACGACGGCAGCGCGGCGACCACGCGGTCCGCGGTCGGCCCCGCCGCCAGCAGCTCCGTGAGCACCCCGGCCGTCGCGAACAGCCCGAACGCCGCCGCGAGCCCGGAGCACACCTGCATCACCGCGATCAGCGCCGCGGGCCGGGGCGCGGCGTCGCGGATCATCCGCAGGACCGGCCACGTGACGGCGGGCAGGCCGCGGAGGACCCGTCGGGGCGCACCGGGCGCGGACTCGTCGAGCTGCCAGTGCGGGGTGTTGAGCGCCCCGTCGCGCGGATCGGTCACGGGCCCTCGCCCAGCAGCAGCACGGACGGCAGGTCGCTGTCCGGGTGCATCCGCAGCAGTTGGTAGGCCACGCCGCCCGAGCCGGACAGCAGGCTCGGCGAGTACACCTCGCGGGCGAGCCCGGTCGTCGTCCCGTGCTCCTCGACGCCGCCGAGCACCAGGGCGTCCAGCTCCGCCCGGTCGTGCCCGGCCGCCACCAGCAGCTCCCACACGCCCAGGTCGCCGTGGCACAGGGTGTGCGTCCAGCCGAGCCCGTCGCGCACGGCGGACGCGGCGGCCCGACGCAGGACGTCGGCGTGCCGGTCGGCGACCGACCGCCGGTCCCTGGCCAGCAGGTCGGCGGCGGCCAGCCCGACGCCGACGGCGCCGTGGCACCACGCGGCCACCAGCGACGACGGCTCGCGCGGGTCCCGCCAGCCTTGGCGGCCGGGGTCGTACCAGGTCTCCTCGTAGGCGGCCGCGGCGTCGGACAGCGCGGCGAACCGGGTCTCGCCGGTGACGGCGGCCAGCCGGGCGAGCGCCCAGCCGATGCCGGTCGCGCCGTGCGCGAAGCCGCCGATGCCGCCCGGCCAGTTCGGCACCGACCAGCAGGCCTGGCCGGGCGCGGGCCGCAGCGCGTCGGCGACCAGCCGGTCGCCGGTGCGCACGGCGAGGTCGGTCCACCGGTCGTCCCGCGTGCGGTCGGCCAGCAGCAACAACGGCACGATCGCGCCCGCCGTGCCGACGACGAGGTCCGGGCCCTCGCTCGCGTCGATCGCCGCGGGCAGCTGCTCGGCCAGGAACAGGGCGTCGGCCACGGCGTCGTGGCCGAGCCGGTCCAGCGCCAGCCAGCACCACACCTGCGAGCCGAGGCCGATGTACCCGCCCGCCGGGTCCGGCCTGCGCCGGGTGTGGGTCGCCTGCTCGGCCCACCACCGCTGGGTGAGGCGGGCCGTGCGCAGCGTGCCGTCGAGCGCCTCGGCGACACCGTCGACCCGGTCCGCGCGCCCGGCCGCCACCTCGTGCAGGTAACCGGCCAGCAGCACCGCGACGCCGAGCGTGCCGCCGTAGAGGTCCGGGGTCAGCGGCGTGGTCTGCCAGCCGGACCGGTCCAGCACCGGCGCGAACCAGGTGACCGTGCCGTCGTCGCCGCGCACGGACTCGGCCAGCACCTCGCGCACGAGGTCGGCGGCCAGTCCGCGCCGCCGCTTGTCCAGGTTGGTGACGTCGGGCCGGGGCGGGGTCATCCGCCGCAGGTCCGGCTCGGTGCCCTGGTTGAGGTAGGCGCTGACCAGCGCGGCGCGGGTGACCCGCCGCTCCAGGCCCAGGTCCGCCGCCCGCCACCGGGCCAGGACGGCGGCGACCTGGTCGACGCGCGGCCCGCACACCGTGCCCGCGGGCGTGTGCAGCCAGCCCTCGGCCGGGGTCGTGGTGAACACCGGGATGTCGCCGACGAGGAGTTCGGCCACCTCGGCGGCGTGGACTGCCCCTTCGGCCGGTCCCCTGGTGTTGAGCGAGTGCCGGGCGAGCAGCGCCTCGGCCTTCCGCTCGGCGGTGGGCTGGTCGTGCAGGCCGACCGGGTGCCACAGCATCCGCGCCAGCTCCGTGTAGGCCTCGGAGTCCCGGACGACGACCCGCACCACGCAGTCCGCGAACACCGCGAGCGCCGGTTCCAGCTCACCGGCCCGGTCGAGGTCGTCGATCCGGGCGGCCATCTCGTCGAACCCGGCGAGCACGCCGCCCCAGTGCCTGCCGAGCTGAGGGCTCGGAGCGGGCAGGTTCTCCGTCGGCCGGAGCTGCTGGGGCACGATCGCGATCCGGGCCTGGTCGGTGCCCGCGCCCACCAGTTCCGGCAGGCCGACGTCCGGCTGCTGGTCGGGCAGCATCCCCATCGCCGACCCGTCCACCCCGCGCCACCCCAGGCCCGCGCCCCGGCCGGGCAGCAGACCGGTGCGCAGGACGGTGCCGTTCAGCATCGCGGCGACCCGGTCGGTGGCCTCGCCCGCGCCGGTCGGCGGGTGCGGCGGCAGCGGCGTGAACACGCTCTCGCAGTCCACGACGACCGGGACGGGACCGCACGCGATGATGTTCTCCGCGTGCAGGTCGGTGCCGGACACCAGCCTCATCACGGCCAGCCAGTGCCCGAGGTTCCGGTAGAACGCGGCCAGCTCGCCGTCGTCGGCGCAGTAGCGGTGGCCGACGTGCTCCGCCCACCCGTAGGAGTCGCGGACCAGGGCCCTCGGCACCCTGATCGGGTGCTCCCGCCCGTCGGTCAGCAGGGCCAGCAGGCCGGACAGGGCGGCGTCGACCTCCATCGGCCGCGGCTTGTAGACGACGGTCCCACCCGCGCAGCGCAGCAGCGCGACCGTGTGGCCGCCGCGGTGGCTGTCGCCCGCGCCGATCTCGACGGCGAGCAGCTCCCCCGCGTCCGCGCCCAGCAGGTCGCGCAACGCGGGACGGTCGGCGGCGAACCGCTCGGCCATGGCGCGCGCCGCCGCGCACCGGTTGTCGACGACGACCCGGAGCCGGTCGAGCAACGCCGGGTAGTGCCGGGTCAGGTCGTGCCAGAACGCGGGGTCGGAGGCGGCGCGGACGAACTCGTCCCAGCGGCCCTCGGGGTCGGGGGCGGTGAGCCGCCCGGTGACGCGGGCCCCGTTCAGCTCCAGCACCAGCAGCCGGTTCACCTTCCGGCGCACGGCGTCCAGCAGGACCGCGCGGGTGGCGTGGACCAGCGCCTCCGCCTCGACGGCGGCGAGGTCGGCGATCTCGGCCAGGTGGTCGGCCAGTCGGTCCAGAGCCGGGCCGACGAGCCATTCCAGGGTGGGGTCGAGCGCGCCGACCTCGTCGGATGTCATCGGCCGTGATCAGCAGCAGAAGACGGGGCGCGACGCGGTGCACGCCGAGCAGCGGCTGCCGGGCGGGTTGCAGGCGACGATGTCGCCCTCGGCGAACTCGCCGCTCGCGAAGACCGGGCCCGCCGGGCTGTCGTCGAGCCCGGCCCGCCAGCGGGCTACGGTCTCCTCCGCGTCGAGCAGTGCCATGGTGGTCATGGTTCTCCCTTCGTCGTGGGAGACGGCACGTTAGGCACGGCCCGCATACACGGGCGCATACACGTCAGCCGTCGAGCCCGGTGTGCCGAATGAGGTCGAGCAGCGCCGTCGTCGCCGGGTTCGGCCGGACGCCGAGCTCGACGTCCAGCAGCACCGACAGCCGCCGGTAGGCGTCCATCGCCTCCCCGCGCCTGCCGGTCGCCACGAGCGCGAGCAGGAGTTGGTGCCACAGCCGCTCGCGCAGCGGGTGCTCGACGACGAGGCCCTTGAGCACCGGCACGAGGTCCCGCTGGTGGCCGAGCGCGAGCCGGACGTCCACCAGCTCCTCCGTGGTGGACATCCGCAGGTCGTCGAGCACGACCGCGCGCGACTGGACGGCCGCCGGGATGGGCACGCCCTCCAGCAGGTCGCCGCGCCACAGCCCCAGCGCCTCGGCGAGCACCCGAGCCGCCTCCGTGTCCTCGCCGGTGCCGCGGCGGCGGCGGCCCTCGTGCACGAGGTGCTCGAACCACAGCGCGTCCACGCCCGTGCGGCCGGTGACCAGCGCGTAGCCGTCGTCCAGCGTCTCGATCGCCGTCCCGTCGTCGCCGGGGGTCAGCAGGCCGCGCAGGGCCGCGATGTGCGAGCGGACGTTCGCGGCGGCGGACGCGGGCGGGCGCTCGGGCCACAGGCCGTCCACGATCCACTCCAGGCTCAGCCGCCGGTTGGGCCGCAGCGCGAGCATGCCCAGCAGGACGCGGGCCATCCGCCGCGCGGGCCGCAGCACGACGCCGCCCGCGCGGACCGCGGGTCGGCCGAGCACGAGCACCGCCATTCGCCACACCGTCCGTAAGTCCACTGTGGACGGAGATCCGGAAGACCTCCGAACAGCTATGAGAGGATCGACGGGCCGCAGATACACGGTCCCGGACGAGCGCTTCGGAGCCGTTCGGGGGATCACGCGGAGGTTGCGAAGAGGGCGAGCGGCGAAAATTGTCGGTGCCCGTCGTTACCCTCCCGCTCGTCATCAAGAAGTCGATTCGCAGGAGGAACCGTGGGCTGGCTCGACGCCGCGTCCGGGTACCAGGTGCGGCTCGCGGAGAACGGCAAGGTCCAGTGCCGCAACGGCAAGGGAAAGCTGCTCTCCTCGACGCCCGCGTCCATCAAGGACGATCCGCAGGTGGTGCAGCTGCGCCAACTCGCCGAGTGGCTGGCGCGCCACGAGAACGAGTGCCTGTCCGCCGTGGACGGCTGGATGGTCCGCTCACTGCCCGTGCCCGCGGCGTTGCTCACCGAGGTGTGGGCGGACTCCGCGTGGGCGAGCGCGCTGCGCGACCTGGTGGTCACCGCCGATGACGGGAGCGGGCTCCAGACCGGGTTCCTGCGGGACGTCGACGCGGAGAAGGGCCTCGGCGTCGTGACGCTGGACGGCGACACCGTGCGGATGCGGCCCGAGGTCGTGTCCATCCCGCACCCGGTGCTGCTGGAGGACCTGGAGGAGCTGCGCGAGTTCGGCGCGGAGCTGGGCGTGGAGCAGAAGGCGCAGCAGCTGTTCCGGCAGACGTTCGCGCGCCCGGAGAAGCTGCCGACCGGCCACTCGGTGAGCGACTTCTCGGGCGGCAAGTTCGAGCAGCTCAACCACGCGCTGGGCCGGTGCCGCACGCTCGGCTACCCGGTGCGCGGCGGCGACGCGGTGTACTCGGCGTTCGAGGACGGCCGGGTCGTGGAGGCCCGGTACTGGATCGGCTCGGACTACCCCGAGGGCGAGACCTGGACCGGTGACCTGCACTGGTCCCAGGAGAACGGAACCACCGTGCCGCTGGTCGACGTCGGACCGGTCGCGTGGTCCGAGGGAATGCGCATGGCCTCGGCGATCCACGCCGGTCGCGTCGTCGAGGAAGCGGTGGTAGCACCATGAGCAAGGCACTGATCGCCGCCGGAGCCGTCCTGCCCGGCACGCAGGCCGCAGGTGAGGACCGCGACACCATCACCGCCCGCCACTACACGCACCCCGGTCTCGACGACCGCGTGGTCGTGCGGCTGGTGCCCGCCGTGCTCGGCCGCGCCGAGGACCTGACGGGCGAGTACCTCGGGTTCTCCGCGCCCGTGAAGGTCGCCAAGGTCGGCACCGGCAAGCGCAGCGCGCTCGGCTTCCCGGCGTGGGCGCTGGTGAACGACCCGGCGAACTCCCACCACGCGCTCAACCTGGTGAAGGACGTGGAGCGCCTCGCCCGCACCGCCCGGTCCCGCGCTGGGGCGGCGAAGGACGGGTTCACCGCGCTCGGCGACATGCTCGGCCGGTCCGCGCCGCACTTCCTGCCGACGTTCTACGAGCAGGCGGGCCGGATCTTCCTGGAGCACGGCAACCCCACGTACGCCGCGAGCATGTTCGGCAAGGCCCGCGAGGCGGAGGAGGTGCACGACCTCCAGGTCGACCCCGAGCGCACGCGCGACGTGTTCCTGGAGTTCGCGTTCGCCGGGGCGCTGACCGCGAAGGCCCTGTCGGCGCACGCCAAGGGGTTGGCGCGCAAGCACGACGGCGGTTCCGCGTACGAGCTGTTCCTGACCCTGTGCGTCGAGCGCACCCGCGGCGGCCTGCCGCCGTACACCGGGATGCCCGAGGACCTGCGAAGGCTGGCGAAGGTCGCGAAGCTCGACGTCGCCGCCGAGGACGAGCGCCTGCTGCGCGCCATCCTCGACAGCCCGTCGGTGAGCCGCGCCGGGGTCTCGTTCTGGAAGTCCTACCGCGACGCGTTGATCTCGCTGGCCACCCGCGACACCGAGATCCGCCACCTGCTGCTGACGTTCGTGCCCGCCGCCACCGCCTCGCTCGACACGTGGATCGGCGTCCTGGAGGCGTGCGGCGCCACCCGTGAGCTGACCGGGCCGACCAGCGAGGCCCCGACCGTGCCCGCCGAGTGGCTGTCGTCCGTGCTCTCCGTCCGCTCCGGCGGCTGGCGCAGCGTCGGCCGGTCCGAGGTGCTGCTGACCCTCGTGGAGGCGATGGCGGCCAGGCTCGCCGCCGACGCCGTGCCCGTCCACGCCCTGCGCGGCTGGCGGCAGAGCGAACTGGACCTGCTGGACCTGCTGGCGGCGCACGGCGTGCCGCTCGCCAAGCCGGACCGCGACGACCAGCAGTACGACGTTTCGGGCTGGCTCGCCGACGACGGCGCGGGCCGCCGCGACCTCGCCGCGCTCGCCGCGTCCGAGTCGCTCTCGGTCGGCCTGGGCACCGGGGTCGTGGCGCACGCCCGTTCGACGGCCCGCGACGGCGTCGCGGACACGGACGTGCTGCTGGCCTCGCTCGCCGTGCCCGGCCTGCGCACCGCGCTGCGGCAGTGGATCACCCGCAACGCCTCCTCCATCGCCACGACCGGCCTGCCGGGGCTCGCGGCCACGCTGGAGAACCTGGCCGTGGTGCGGCTGCCCGAGGCGTTCGCCGACGTGCCGGAGGCGGCCGAGGCGATCGCCTCGACGGACGTCACCGCCGCGCTGCTCAAGACGCTGCGCACCGGTCTGGTCGACGAACTCGGCTGGCCCGCGCTGGAGGAGGCCCTCGCCAAGCTGGTCACCTCCGGCACGCCCAAGGACGGCGGCGTGGTCGTGTCCGGCGAGGGCTGGCCCGCGATCGTGATCGGCCGGGGCTGGACCTTCCTCGCCGTCGGCCCGGACGGGGTGCTCGCCGAGCACGTCGCGCGGATCCCCCCGACCCCCGGCAACGGCTGGACGTCCACGCCGGTGGTGTCCTGGTTCGACGGCGTGTTCCTGGTGCGCTGGCGCACCCACGAGGGCGAGCACGCGTACTGGAGCGACGCCCCCGACCGGATCTTCTCCCCCAGCGCCGAGTACCGCAGCTACTACCACAACGACCAGGAGCCCTCGATCCTGCTGGCCGACGGCGCCCGGTTCTCCGGGCGGCGGGCCGTGCACCCCGGCGACACCCGGATCCCGGACCCGGCACGGGCGTTCGGCGACGGGACCACGGTGTGGACCGGGGCCCGCGAGAACCAGAAGTGGTGGTGGCACGAGGTCGACCCGGCCACCGGCGACCTGGGCCGGGCGAGCCTGCCGCGCTTCCTGGAGGACTTCACCGAGGACGGCACGTCGCTCGCCCTGCCGCACTGCGACCTGCGCCCGGCGGTGGCCGGGACGGCGTCCAGCCCGCTGGGCGCGGCCGACGGCCTGCACGGCTGGCGGGTGCGCGTCGAGGCGGACGGCTCCTGGCTCGGCGAGACGGTCGACGGCAGGCGGATCCGGCTGCCCAAGGGCACCCGTCGCCCCGAGGGCCTGCTCGCCCTGCCCGGCGGCGCCCAGCTCGTGCTGGCCGAGTCGTACAACACGGTGGAGCTGCTGGACGAGACCGGCACCGCGCTGGGCAGCGTGTCCGTCGAGCAGTCGAACCCGCAGTACGCGGCGGGCACGCCCTACGTGGTGCCGACGCACTGGTGGCACGCGTTCAAGCCCCGCGACGAGGCCGGGTCGGCCGCGCTGCGCTCGGTCACCCGCGCCGCCGTGGAGGCGATGCTCGCCGCCGCCCTGGCGGAGCAGGAGGAGCAGAAGGAGCGCACGCTGCGCGACCGGCTCTCCGCGCTGGTCGGCGGCAGCGGTGGCGGCGTCGACCTCCCCCGCGCCGTCACGAAGGCGCTGCCCGGCCTCACCCACCCCGGTCTGCTGGCCGGTGTCCTGGACGTGGTCCGCCGGGCCGCGCGGCAGCTCCGCGTGTTCCGCGCCTTCGGCGAGGTCGCCGAGGCGGCGCGGACCGTCGACCTGTCCGCACTGGCCCCGAGTGGACCGGTGGTCACCCAGCAGGAGATGAGCGGAGCGCTCGGCTGGTTCGGCGGCTACCGCTCCAGCAGCACGAACGACGTGAAGGCGACGGTCCTGCCCGAGCTGATCGCCACGCTGGCGGCCGTCGCGGCGGAACCGAAGCCCGCGCTCCGGACGCTGCCCCAGGCGGACGTCCCGGACTGGTACGAGCACCTGCCGAGGCTCGGCGCGCTCGCCCACCGGGCCGCGTCGCCGCTGACCTCCGAGGAGCACCGGGCCGCGCTCGTGCTGCTGCTCCGGTCGATCGCCGGGAGCGGGATGGCCGACGGCACGGGGCACTGGCGCACCGTGGGCGTCGTCGTGCCGAACAAGTCCCCGAAGCCGCTGCACGGCGTCACGCCGGTCGGCGACGGGTTCATCGCCACCTTCGAGGAGAAGTGGCGGCACAACGAGGCGAACCTGTTCGCGGGCGTCCAGTACACCCGCACGCCCGGCACGTTCCCGCTGCCGACCGGCTGGACGCTGGAGACGTCCGAGGAGGTGCCCCCGACGTTCGGGGGCGAGCGGATCACCCGGTTCCTGGACGTGCTCGCCGAGCGCGGACCGGCGCCGTGGTTCACCGAGGCCGTGCCCGCGCTGGTGGAGCGGACCGGTCTGGGCAGTGCCGAGGCGACGGTGCTGCTGGCGGGCATGCCCGGCGTCGACCGGTGGGACTCGAACTACCTCAGCACCGAGGAGCGGCGCAGGCTCGACCTGTCCGCGGCGGGCGCGAAGGCCGCCAAGGAACGGCTCCGGCGGCTGGGCACCTCCTACCGCTACCGGCTGATCGGCGCGATCGTGCCGGAGGCCGCGGACGGCCTCTGGACGACCGGCCCGGCCGTGGAGGCCGTCGCCGAGGTGTGGACCGCCGAGCACGGGCTGCGCGTGCCGGTGCCGGACGACGTGCTGGTCGACGCCGCGAAGCGGCTGACGCTGTCGGAGACGGCGGAGTACGTGACGGGTGTGGTCAACCCGAGCATCACCTCGTGGCTCACGACCGACGCCGACATGAGCTTCGACGGGTCGTCGCTGCGGAACAAGAACCGCAACGCGTTCCTCGGCACCACGCTGGTGGCCGTGCCGCAGGTGCTCCAGTGGCTGGCCCACCGGCTGCCGGTCGGCTCGCCGCTGCGGGCCCGGCTGCCGGAGGCGCTGGAGTTCGCCCGGCAGCGCGTCGCGCACCCCGGTTTCGCCCTGGAGATCGGCAGCTGGCTGTCGCGCGAGGACGTGAGCGGGCTGCTCGGCGTGGAACTGCCCACGTCGGGCGAGGTCGTCGACCACCGGCCGTGGCTCAGCGTGGTCGGGGTGAACGACAACTACTGCCGGCTGATCGTCCGGCCCGGCCTGCTCGGCCCGCAGGACCGCGACCTGCTGACCGCGCTGGTCGAGATGACGTACTCGCACGGCACGTTCCAGGCGCTGGACCTGCTGGCCGACGAGGGCCTCGCCGCCGCGTGCGCCCAGCCCGCGCCCGAGGGCGTCGACCCGGCGGCCTACCACCAGGACCCGACGGTGTCGGTCCCCCACCTGGTGGCGGAGGTGGCGGCCAGGTTCGACCTGGACGAGGACGCCGCCGCGCTGTACCTGCAACTGCTGGCCATGCCCGACCCCACCGACGCGAACGTGGCGCGGTGGACCGGGTGGAAGCCCGCCCGGCTGAAGAAGGCGCGCGCCGCGCTGGGGGCGACCGACCTGGTCCTCACGGCGAAGCGCGCGCGGGCGGGCCGGTCCCTGTTCCTGCCCGGCGGCTGGCTGCCGCTCGGTGCCCCGCACCTGCCCGTGGAGTCCTGGAAGGGCCCGATGTTCGGCTTCACGACCTCCCCCACGGGGGTCATCGCGCCCCGTGAACCCGCCGCCGCCCTGTTCGCGCGCGCTTGGCAGCGCGTGCTCGACGGCGACGCCCCCGCCTACGAAGAGCTCAAGACCGGAGGACGCAGGTGACCGCCGCCGCCCCCAGGCAGGTTGATCCCGCCGAGGACGCCCATCGCGACGAACTGGCGTTCCTCGCCGCCTACGACGACGGCCTCCGGCCGCCCGGCTGGCGGCTCACCCCGCGGGCCGTCGTCACGTACATCGTCGGCAGCGGCGGCGACGCGCTGGCGTTGCCGAAGGGCGTGTCGGTCGACGGCGTGCCGTCGCGGCTGGTGATCAGCGCGAAGTTCGTCGGCGAACGCGCGCTGGTCGAACGGGCCGTCGTGACGCTCGCGGGCGAACGCGGGCTGCTGCTCGTCGGCGAGCCCGGCACGGCCAAGTCGATGCTGTCCGAACTGCTGGCCGCCGCCGTGTGCGGCACCAGCCAGTTGGTCGTGCAGGGCACGGCGGGCACGACGGAGGACCAGCTGCGCTACGGCTGGAACTACGCGCTGCTGCTGGCGGAGGGGCCGAGCCCGCGGGCCCTGGTCCCGTCGCCGGTGCTGACCGCGATGCGCGACGGGGCCGTGGTGCGGGTCGAGGAGGTCACCCGCTGCCTGCCCGAGGTGCAGGACGCGCTGGTGTCGATCCTGTCGGACCGCCGCATCGCCGTGCCGGAGCTGTCCGGCACGGACGGCGCGACGGTCCACGCCGCGCCGGGCTTCACCGTGATCGCGACGGCCAACCTGCGCGACCGGGGCGTCTCGGAGATGTCCGCCGCCCTCAAGCGCCGGTTCAACTTCGAGGCCGTCGGCCCGATCGGCGACCTGGCCGCCGAGATCGCGCTGGTCCGCAGGCAGGCCACCTCGGCGCTGGACCGCGTCAAGGCCCCGTTCGCGGTCGACGACGTGGTGCTGGAGGCGCTGGTCACGGCCTTCCGCGACCTCCGCAACGGCGTGTCGGAGGAGGGCTGGGCGGTCGAACGGCCGTCCACGGTGATGAGCACCGCGGAAGCCGTCTCGGTCGCCACCGCCCTCGGCTTGGCGGGCACGTACTTCCCCGGAGACCGCGACCCGCTGTCCCTCCTGCCCGGCCACCTGCTGGGCGTGGTCCGCAAGGACGACCCCGGCGACGCGGCCAGGCTCCTCGGCTACTGGGACGGCGCGGTGCGGCGCCGAGCCGAGTCCGGCTCCCGCACCTGGCGCCGCATGTGGGAACTCCGTGACGTCCTCGACGCCTGACAACACCACCGTGGTGGGCAAGCACTTCCT
>NZ_JBHYHC010000186.1:0-13962 GCF_042738955.1 Umezawaea sp. NPDC059074 | reverse complement strand
CGGACTACCCCTGGGCCAATTTGGTCCGGGAACCGACCCGGTTCTGTGGGCGGGGCGCCGCTCCCCGAAAACCCCACCGGGCCGTCTGGCAGGCTGTGGCCATGGTCGACACCCCCGTGAAGTTGGGCATCATCGGACTCGGCGCCATGGGCGGCCGGGTGCTCGAAGTGGCGGCCGCGCACGCGGACCTCGTCGTGGTGCGGGCGTCCGACCTGGACGAGGCGACCGTGCGGCGGGTCGGGGAGGCGCACCCCTCGGTGGCGGTGAGCCGCGACGCGGCGGACGTGCTGGACGCCTCGGACGTGGAGGCCGTGTACATCGCCGTGCCGCCCGCGTTCCACGCGGAGCTGACCGTGGCGGCGTTGAAGGCCGGCAAGGCCGTGTTCTGCGAGAAGCCCCTGGCGGTGAGCGCCGAGGACGCGCGGGCGATGGTCGAGGCGGCGGCGTCGAGCGGGCTCGCCACCGCGGTGAACTTCGCGCTGTCCGACCGGGACGTGGTGCTGGAGGTCGAACGAGCGCTGCGGGCCGGGGAGGTCGGCGACGTGCTCGGCGTCGACGTGCGGTTGCAGTTCCCGGTGTGGCCGCGGGCGTTCCAGGCCGACGCGCTGTGGCTGGACGGGCGGGAGCAGGGCGGGTTCGTGCGGGAGGTGTTCTCGCACTTCGCGTACCTGACGGACCGGTTGCTGGGGCCGTTGCGGGCGGTCGACGTGAGCGCCGACTTCCCGGAGACGGGCAGCGAGGTGGCGGCGCGGGGGCTCCTGCGGGCCGGTGACGTGCCGGTGCACTTCTCCGGGCTGGCGGGCGTGGCCGGGCCCGAGGTGTACGAGTGGGTGCTGTGGGGCACGCGCCGGTCGTACCGGCTGCGTGGCTGGGTGCGGCTGGAGGCCTTCGACGGCGACGAGTGGACGCCGGTGGACCTCGGCGCGGGCAGCGGGTCCGACGCCACGCGCCTCGGGCTGTTCGCCGCAGCCGTGCGGGGGACCGGGTCGCCGAACCTGGCGGACTTCGCGATCGCCCAGCGGGTGCAGGACGCCGTGGAGGCGTTCCACGCGAGCTGAGGTGGGGCGGTCCGAGGACAGCGCCCCCACCGGGCCTAGTCCAGGTGGAACTTCGGGTCGGTCGCGAGGGCGGCGAGCTGGTCCCCGGTCAGCGGCAGCTCGCCGAGCGCGGGCTGCTTGCTGTCGCGGAACGCCTTCGCCTGGCCGACGAGGACGAGCGTGCCGTCGGCGTAGCGGTAGGCGGCGACCTGGTCGAACGCCTTCTCCTGGTCGGGCTCGGTGCCGTTGGAGGTGAGGACGCCGACCTTGTTGCCACCGACGTCGACGGCGGCGCAATCGCCCTTGATGCCCCACGAGTGCGCGGCGGCCTCGCAGGCCTCACCCGTCACGGTGTTGCCGACCGTGGTGACCTGCACGTACAGGGTGCCCACGTGGCCGTTGCCGTCCGTCTTCAGCACGGGCGTGGTCGCCTGGTACTCCCACACCTGGGCGTTGTTCGCGGCGTAGTCCACGAACTGCGACTGGGTGCGCACCTTGGCGTCGTCCGCGTCCCGCGCGGCGAACCCCGACGGCAGCGCCGCCGCCAGCTTCGACGCCAGGTCGACGCTCTTGTCCGCCCGCGGCCCGCTGGTCGCGGTCCGATCGGTCTGCCCGTCCGGCCACGACGTCCCGGTCTTGTCCCCGGCCCCGGCCTGCGCGGGCACCCCGGCGGACGACTGGAGCGGCGGCACGACCCCGTTCGGCCCGGCCCCGGCCTCGGTGCTGCCACCACCGAGTGCGGACGGCAGGTACGTCGCCCCCACCGCGATCCCCACCACGGCCAACCCCGCCACGACCCCGGCCCTGGTGGTCTGCCGCCGCCGGTACGCCTTCTGCCCGGCGGCCACCGCCAGACCGGTGTCCATGGGCGGCGGCGGGCTGCTCGCCACCATCGCGCCCCGCAACGCGTCCCTGACCTCGTGCTCGTTCATCGGACCCTCTCCTGGTACTCGTCGGCGAGCCGACCGCGCAGCGTCTGCAGCCCCCGCGCGGCCTGGCTCTTCACCGTTCCCGTGGTGCACTTCAACGCCCTGGCGGTCTCCTCGACCGACAGGTCCTCCCAGTACCGCAGGACGAGCACCGCCCGCTGCCGTGGCGGGACGTGCTCCAACGCCTCCAGCACCACCATCCGGTCCTCGGGGGACCCGACGGGCGGTGATTCGGCCTCCGGGGAGCCGTCGGCGAACCGCTCACGGCGGTAGCGGCCCAACCGGGTGTCGGACACGAACGTGCGCACCAGGATCTGCCGCGTGTAGGAGTCGATCACCTCGTGCCGGGCGATCCGCTTCCACGCGAGGTAGAGCTTGGTGAACGTGACCTGAACCAGGTCCTCCGCCCGGTGCCAGTCGCCGCACAGCAGGAACGCCGTGCCGCGCATGGCCCCGGAACGCGCCGCGAAGTACTCGGCGAACGCGGCGTCCCGATCAGTCATTCGACTCCCCTATCGTGCGATACCGGGCTAGTCACGCCCACGGGGGCGGATCCGGTTGCACGGGTTCCGGGAATTGTTCGGCGAACTTCAGTGCTTGTCCACTGTGGAGGATCGGCGGCGGGCCAGCAGCACGGCCACCGCCACGACGACCGCAAGCGCGATAGCCCAGGGGAGGGGGCCGGAGGTGTTCACCCAACTGGCCAGGCGTTCCTGGACGACGGCCGCGGCCTCGACGATCGGGTCGGCGGCGGTGCCGCCCGCGAAGTACAGGCGCAGTTCGTAGACGCCGTAGTAGCCCACGTACAGGCCGACCACGACGAGCAGCGCGCCGCCGAGGCGGTTCACGTGGGGGAGCAGGCGGCGGGCGGTGGTGACGACGGTGGTGCCCGCCAAGGCCACGGCCGTGGCGAGGACGCCGACGACCAGGGCCATGCCGACGCCGTAGGCGAGGTACGCGAGGACGCCGTCCACGACCGAGCCGCGGCGGAACGTGGAGCTGGTGACGGCGAGGAACGGGCCGATCGTGCACGACAGGGACGCGATGGCGTAGGCGATGCCGTAGCCGAACATGGAGCGCAGGCGGGCTGTCGGTGCGCCGCGGCCGGATTTGGGCAGCAGGAGGGTGAGTTCGCGGCCGGTCAGCATCACCGCGCCGAGGACCACCAGGGTCGCGCCGATCACCACGGTCACCGCGGGCAGGTAGCGCTGGACGGACGCGGCCAAGGGGGCCACGACGAGGCCGAACGTGCCGAACACGACGAGGAAGCCCAGCGCCATGGCGGCGGTGGCCGCTAGGGCTCGGGTCACGGCCGCGGCGCGGCTCCGCTGGTCGTCGCCGACGACCACCAGCGTCAGGTAGGCGGGGAGCATCGCGAAGCCGCACGGGTTCAGCGCGGCGATCAGCCCGGCCGCGAGGGCGAAGCCCAGCGTCTGGACGGTCACGCGGTCAGCTTGGCGATCCTGGCGACGATGTCCTCCTCGGTGGGGCTGCCGATGATGACGTCGGCCTTGCCGTCCTTGTCGATGAAGGCGAACGCGGGCTGCGCGCTCACGCCGAAGCGCTGCCACACCGAGGCGTCGAGGTCGGCGATGTGCTGGAAGCCGTTCATGTCGTACTTGGCGACGAAGTCCTTCATGGCGGGCAGCTGGTCCTGCGCGGCCACGCCGACCCAGGTGACGCCCTTGCTCTCCTTGGCGAGCTTGGTGATGGTCGGCGCCTCGCGGTTGCACGACGGGCACCACGGCGCCCAGAACCACAGCACGGCGGGCTTCCCGGCGAGGCTCTCGCCGGAGAAGTCCTTGCCGTCCACGGTCTTCGCGGTGAACCGGAGCTGCTCGGTGACGGCGGACGCGCCCACGGCCGCGGCGGCCGGGGCCGGCGCGGCGGGGGAGCCGCAGCCCGCGACGAGCGCGAGCGCGGCGAGCGCCAGTCCCAGGGAACGGACGAGTTTCACGTCGACAACCTCCTGCGGGCGTGGCGGCGGTGGGGCGAGCGTCGGATTCGGCGGAGGGTAGCCCCGATCGTGTGTGCCCGGCGAGAAGGCGTCGCGGTCCTTGTCCCTCGACGCGCCAGCGCGCTACGGTCGCTGGGAGCGCTCCCAGAAGCTCGGGTTCTTCCACGGCGAGGTGGACCATGAGAGTGAACCGATTACGCCCAACGGCCGTGCTCGCGTTCGCGTGGGCGGAGTTCGCGTCGCGGAGGTCGACGGGCGCGGCGATCGCGACCCCGATTTCCCTGCCCCGCAAGGACTTCGCAGTGTCCGGTTTGGGCGATTCAGCCGCTCGACCGCGCCTCGGCGCGGTGACGCCCGTCGCGCGTCACCGGTCGACGCGGTCGCCCGGCAACGCCCTCCGGTGGGAGTGCGGGTCGGTAGCCCGCCGCTCGGGGAGCGCGGTCCGGGGTCGGCCCTCCGCCGCGAGCGGGTCCCCGCCGGGTCGTGGCCGACGGGCTTGATCGACTGGCGGGCAGCGCTCCGCGGAACCGGTTCCGCCGAGGTGGTGAACACATCTGACCAGGTGGAAGTCCTGGGAGCGCTCTCGGAAAATCAGACACGATTGTCCGCACCCGCAAGGGCGTGAAAACGACCGTCAGGTCATCGCCGCAGCTCAAGGCGTTGCAGCACCCAATTGACGCCCGTTGGTAACAGGCTGGACACAAGTGCTTGACACCCATTAGTGGCGCCGACCACACTTCGGCACCTGGGAGCGCTCCCAGACTCGCATCGCCTCACTCCCGAGGCTGCCGAGCACCGCCGCCCTCAGCAGAGGAGTTCTTCGTGCCGTACCGCTCTAGCCGATGGGCCATCGCACTGGCCTGTACCGCCACGCTCGCCGCGACCGCCGCTTGCGGGTCGAGTGGCGGCACGGGGGGCACCACCGCCGACGGCAAGATCGAGCTGACCGTCGCCACCTTCAACGAGTTCGGTTACGAGGACCTCCTCCCGGAGTACGAGAAGGCCCACCCGAACATCAAGGTCGTCGCCCGCAAGACCGGCAAGGCCGACGACCACCACCAGAACCTGTTCACCAAGATCGCCGCCGGGTCGGGCCTCTCCGACATCGAGGCCGTCGAGGAGGGCTACCTGCCCCAGGTCCTGTCGAAGGCGGACAAGTTCAACAACCTCCTCGAGATCGGCCCCGCCGACGTCAAGCCGGACCGCTGGCTGGCGTGGAAGTCCGAGTCCGCCACCAAGAACGGCTCGTTCATCGGCTACGGCACGGACATCGGCCCGCTCGCGATGTGCTACCGCACGGACCTCTTCGAGGCCGCGGGACTCCCGACCGACCCCGCCGGTGTGAAGGCCATCTTCGCCACGTGGGACAGCTACTTCGCCGCCGGTGACCAGTTCAAGGCCAAGACGGGCGACAAGGCGTGGTTCGACAGCGCCGCCCAGGTCTTCAACGCCATGGTCAACCAGGAGAAGGTCGGCTACTACGACGCCAGCGACAAGCTCGTCGTCGACACCAACCCGGACCTCAAGGCCGACTGGCAGCAGGTGACCGCCGCGGTCGCCAAGGGCCAGTCCGCCAAGCTCGTGGCGTTCAGCAACGAGTGGAACACCGGCTTCAAGAACGCCGCCTTCGCCACGAAGACCTGCCCGTCCTGGATGCTCGGCGTCGTCGAGAAGCAGGCCGGTCCGGAGAACGCGGGCAAGTGGGCCGTCACCGACGCCTTCCCCGACGGCGGCGGCAACTGGGGCGGGTCGTTCCTGACCGTGCCCAAGCAGAGCAAGCACCCGAAGGAAGCCGCCGAGCTGGCCGCGTGGCTGACCGCCCCCGAGCAGCAGATCAAGGCGTTCACGGCCAAGGGCACGTTCCCGAGCCAGGTGCAGGCCCTCACGGCCCCCGCGCTGCTCGACCAGACCAGCGCGTACTTCGGCAACACCAAGGTCGGCGCGCTGTTCGCCGAGCAGGCCAAGAAGGTCCCGGCCGCCCAGCCGAAGGGCCCGGCCTCGGGCACCATCCAGGACAAGGTGTTCAACTCGGCGCTCCAGGCGGTCGAGCAGGGCACCAGCGTCGACGACGCCTGGAAGCAGGCGGTAGAGGGCGCCCAGAAGGCAGCCAAGTGACGGCTGACCTCACGGAGGTACCGAGCGGGCGGGGCGTCGAGCCCCGCCCGCCCGTCCGCCGTGACGCCCCGGTGGAACACCCGAAGCTCCCGCTGCGCGACCGGTTGACCCGGCTCGACGTCAAGTTCACGCCCTACCTGTTCATCGCGCCGTTCTTCGTGCTGTTCGCGGTGATCGGCCTCTTCCCGTTGCTGTACACCGGGTACGTCTCGCTGTTCGACTGGGAGCTCGGCGGCGACGAGCACCCGTTCGTCGGACTGGCGAACTACACCGCGCTGCTGGCGGACTCGCAGTTCTGGAACGCGATGTTCAACACGATCAGCATCTTCGTGCTGTCCAGCGTCCCGCAGATGATCACCGCGGTCCTGCTGGCCGCGTTGCTCAACACCGCGCTGCGAGCGCGCACGGCGTGGCGCATGGGCGTCCTGCTGCCGTACGTGGCGAGCCTGGTCGCGCTGGCGATCATCTTCAGCAACCTGTTCGGCAAGCAGTACGGCCTGATCAACACGTTCCTCGAGGGCGTCGGCCTGAGCCCGGTCGACTGGCAGGGCAACTGGTTCGCCAGCCACGTCGCCATCGCGACGATGGTGAACTGGCGCTGGACCGGCTACAACGCGCTGATCGTGCTGGCGGCCATGCAGGCCATCCCGCGCGAGGTGCACGAGGCCGCGCTGGTCGACGGCGCGGGCGCGGTCCGCCGGTTCGTCAGCATCACGCTGCCCCTGCTGCGCCCGACGATCATCTTCGTGGTCATCACGTCCACGATCGGCGGCCTGCAGATCTTCACCGAGCCCAAGCTGTTCGACCCCGCGGGCGGCAGCGGCGGCGGGTTCTCCCACCAGTACCAGACCGTCGTGCTCTACCTGTACCAGGCGGGCTTCCAGGACTTCGACCTCGGCTACGCCTCGGCCATGGCCTGGATCCTCTTCCTGGTCGTCCTCGTCATCGCCGCCGCGAACTTCTTCCTCACCCGGCGGATCGCGTCAACCGGGGAGTCCGAATGACCGCGCTGACCCTGCGCAGGCCCGGCCGCACGGGCAAGCTGAAGGCCTCGACCCTGTTGGAACGCCCCAACTTCCTGGTGTACGGCATCCTCATCGCCTTCATCCTGGGGTCGGCGTTCCCGTTCTACTGGTCGTTCCTGGTGGCCAGCTACGACGCCAACGTCTTCACCGGCGACGTGCCGCTGATCCCCGGCGGGAACTTCCTCGTCAACGCCAACCGGGTCGTCGACTCGATCCCGTTCTGGAAGGCGCTGGGCAACAGCGTCGTCGTGTCCGGCACGGTCACGGTGTCCGTGGTGCTGTTCTCCAGCCTCGCCGGGTTCGCCTTCGCCAAGCTCCGCTTCCGCGGCAGCAAGGGGCTCATGCTGTTCGTCGTCGCCACGCTGGCCGTGCCGACGCAGCTCGGCGTGATCCCGCTGTTCATGGCGATGGCGGAGTTCGGCTGGTCCGGCACCCTCGGCGCGGTCATCGCGCCGAACCTGGTCACCGCGTTCGGCGTGTTCTGGATGCGGCAGTACATCGTCGACGCCGTCCCGAACGAGCTGATCGAGGCGGCCCGGATGGACGGGTGCAGCATGCTGCGCACCTTCTGGCACGTGTGCCTGCCCGCGGTGCGGCCCGCCGCGGCGATGCTCGGCGTGTTCACGTTCATGCAGTCCTGGAACGACTTCCTGTGGCCGCTGATCGTGCTGAACCCCGAGGACCCGACGATCCAGGTCGCGCTGGAGAAGCTCCAGTCCGGCTACTACGTCGACTACTCGCTGGTCCTCGCCGGGACCACGATGGCAACGGTCCCGGTGTTGTTGGTCTTCCTCGTACTCGGGCGGCAGATCGTCGCCGGGATCATGCAGGGCGCTGTGAAGGGGTAGTTGTGGACCAGATTTCGTTTCCCGACGGCTTCGTGTGGGGCGCGGCGACGGCCGCTTTCCAGGTAGAGGGCTCGACGACCGCGGACGGTCGCACGGACTCCATCTGGGACACCTTCTGCAGGCTGCCCGGCGCCATCGTCGGCGGCCACACCGGTGAGCCCGCCGCCGACCACTACAACAGGGTCGAGCAGGACGTGAAGCTGATGGTGGACCTGGGGCTCCAGGCCTACCGGTTCTCCATCGCGTGGCCCCGCGTCCGGCCGGACGGCGGACCCGCCAACCAGGCGGGCCTCGACTTCTACGGCAGGCTCGTGGACACGTTGCTGGCCAACGGGATCAAGCCGTGGGTCACGCTCTACCACTGGGACCTCCCGCAGGCCCTGGAGGACAAGGGCGGGTGGGCCGAGCGCGACACCGCGTTCCGGTTCGCCGACTACGCGACGACCGTCGTGGAGGCGCTCGGCGACCGCGTCACGTCCTGGACGACGCTCAACGAGCCGTGGTGCTCGTCGTTCCTCGGCTACGCGGCGGGCGTGCACGCGCCCGGCCGCCGCGAGCCCGAGGCCGCCGTCGCCGCGGTGCACCACCTGCTGCTCGGCCACGGCTTGGCGACGTCCGCGATCCGGGCCGTCCAGTCCGACGCCGAGGTGGGCATCACGCTGAACCTCTACCCGGTGTTCCCGGCCGACCCGGAGAGCGCGGCCGACGTGGACGCCGCGCGCCGCCTGGACGGCATGCAGAACCGGATGTTCCTCGACCCGGTGCTGCGTGGGGAGTACCCGGCGGACGTCGTGGAGGACTTCAAGCCGTACGGGTTCGAGGAGAACGTCCACGAGGGCGACCTGAAGATCATCTCCGCGCCGCTCGACATGCTCGGCGTGAACTACTACTCCGAGCACAACGTCAGCACCGTGTCCGACGGCCTCGTGCCGCTGCGCAACGGCAGGCGGCAGAGCGGGTCGCCGTGGGTGGGGCTCGACCAGCTGTCGTTCCCCGGCCGCGACCTCCCGCGCACCGACATGGACTGGGAGGTGCAGCCCGCGGGCCTCACGAAGGTGCTGCGGCGCCTGCACGACGAGTACCCGCGGCTGCCGCTGTACATCACCGAGAACGGCGCGGCCTACCCCGACGCGGTCAACGGCGACGGCGGTGTGCACGACCTCGACCGGCTGGGCTTCATCGAGTCCCACCTGAAGGCCGCGTACGACGCCATCGAGGCGGGCGTCGACCTGCGGGGCTACTTCTGCTGGTCGCTGCTGGACAACTTCGAGTGGGCCGAGGGGTACGCGAAGCGGTTCGGGATCGTGCACGTCGACTACGACACGCAGATCCGCACGCCCAAGACCAGCGCCCGGTGGTACGCCAAGGTGACCAGGGAGAACGCTCTGGTCGCCACGGGTGGCCTGTGACCGACGTAGCCCGGAACCGACGCCCCGGCCCACGGCTGGAGGAAGTGGCCCGCTTGGCCGGGGTGTCGCGTTCCACCGTCTCCAGGGTGATCAACGAGGAGCCCTACGTCAGCGCGAAGGCGCGCGACGCGGTGCACGAGGCGATCGGAGCCCTGGGCTACAGCCCCAACCAGGCGGCCAGGACGCTGGCGGGCAACCGGGCCAACGCCATCGCGCTCGTGGTGTCGGAGCAGGGCAGCCGCGTGCTGTCCGACCCGTTCTTCGCGGGCGTGCTGCGCGGGGTGCACGCGGAACTGGCGGGCCGCCGGGTCCAGCTGGTGCTGATGATGACGACGCAGCAGGACGTCGAGCAGGACGTCGTCGGCTACCTGTCGGGCGGGCACGTCGACGGCGTGCTGATCGTCAGCCTGCACGGCCAGGACCCGCTGCCGCTCAAGCTGGCCGAGGCCGGGGTGCCGATCGTGGTCGGCGGTCGCCCGCTGGTCGGCGACGGCATCCAGTACGTGGACTCGGACAACTTCAACGGCGCCCTGGAGGCGGCCCGGTACCTCGTGTCCACCGGCCGCAGGCGGATCGCCACCATCGCCGGGCCGAAGGACATGGCCGTGGGGATGGACCGGCTCAACGGGTGGCGGCGGGGCATGGTCGAGGCCGGGATGGCCGCGGACCTGGTGGCGCACAGCGACTTCACGCCCGACGGCGGGGCGGCCGCGATGGCCGCGCTGCTGGCCCGCGAGCCAGACCTGGACGCGGTGTTCGTCGCCGCGGACATCATGGCGATGGGCGCGCTGCGGGTCCTGCACGCCGAGCAGCGGCGCATCCCGAGGGACGTGGCCGTGGTCGGGTTCGACGACCTGATGATCGCCTCCACGGCGCTGCCGCCGCTCACCACCGTGCGGCAGGACGTGGAGCAGCTGGGCCGCACGATGACGTGGTGCCTGCTTGGCCAGCTGGCGGGGGAGGAGGGGCTGCCCCCGTCGCTGCTGCTGCCCACCTCGCTGGTGATCCGCGCCAGCGCGTGAGACGTCGTCCGCCGCACGTGCCCTCCCACCTTGCGGCGGACGATCCCGTGGGTACGCTCGGGTCTCGGACGGGCACAGGGGGCGTGGTGGCGGAGTCGGTCAAGGCGCGGCAGACGGCCGAGGAGCTCAAGGCCGCCGCGCGCAGGCTGTTGACCCGCACCACGTACGCGGAGATCAAGATCACCGACATCACCGAGGAGGCCGGTCGCGCCGCGGGCTCGTTCTACCGGCACTTCACCGACAAGGACCACCTGCTGCGGGCACTGGTCGAGGACTTCGAGGCCGCCGTGCGCGAGCAGGTCGTGAGCACCGCGGGCCACCGGCACAGCCTGGCCGACCGGGACGACGTGCGCAGGCACGTCGAGGCGTACTGGGTCGGCTACCGGCGGCACCACGCCGAGATGGCGGGTGTGCTCCAGGCGTCGATGGTCAGCGCCGAGTTCCGCGAGGTGCACGCCCGGCTGCGGGGGCGGCAGGTCGCCATCTGGGCGGACCACCTCGCCGAGTCGCACGGCGACCGGGCGGCCACGGCCGCGTTCGCCGTGGTCTCGATGCTCGAGGCCGTCTGCTACGACCGGCTGCGCGGGCCGTCGCCGGACGGCGGGGACGTGGTCGAGACGCTGACGGACCTGATCGCGGGCGGCGTTCTCGGGCGTTGACAGCGGGCCCTCTCGCAGTGAAAATGAATTCAAATTCACTGACCTGCGCTCGACGACGAGAGGGTCCCCGCCATGCGCATCGCCCGTTCCGAGATCCCGGTGGCCGTCGACTTCGGCGACTACGTCGGGAAGTACGCCGCACTGGGCGGGATGCACTTCGCCTTCGAGAAGTGCGCCAAGGGCTACACCATCGACCCGATGCTCGCGGCCTACGCGGACAACGCCTGCCCGGTGGAGCACTGGGGCCTGATGTTCAAGGGCTCGGTGCTGGTCAAGTACACCGACGGGACGGAGGAGACCTTCGTGGAGGGCGACGCCTACCACGTCCCGCCGGGGCACCGGCCGTACTTCCTGGAGGACAGCGAACTCCTCCAGATCACCCGCGCGGACGAGCACGCCGAGCTGATCCGCACGATCAGCGAGGCTGGCCTGCTCGGCTGAGCTACCGCGGCGGGACGGTGACGGCGGGCGAGACGCCGCCGGAGGAGAACACGCACACGGCCTTGTCGGCCTTCGCGCACTCCCTGGACGCCTCGATCCGCAGGTACTCCAGGTAGTTCGGGTCCGCCAACGCCTTGGACAGCTGCGCCTGCGCCTCGGACTGGTCGATGGCCACCTTCTTGGCGCTGCGGCCCTTGCGGATCTCCGGGTCGTTGTAGTCCGCGCTGATGATCAGCAGCTCCACCGGCGGGCACGGCAGCAGCCGAGGGTCCTTGGCGTTGGGATCGCCGGGCACCTCGCGGTCGAACGACGGCCCGCAGAAGAACTGCTTGCCGGTCTGCCGCTCCAGGTACTCCTGGAAGCGCTTGCCCACGTCGGCCTGGAGCATCGTGAGGGTGCCGGTGTCGGTGGTGCCCACTTGGACGTTGTTGACGATGGCGTCGCCGAAGTACCGGCGCGCCTCGTCCTTGAACGCGGACTCCAGCGGCGGGTAGAACTTCTCCCGCAGCAGCTTGCGCCAGCCCTCGGGCTCGTTGCCGTCGTCGTCGAGCTGGCACGCGTAGTGCGCGCACAGGTCCTCGAAGAACTTGCGCAGCGTCCCGCCCTCGTAGCCGGGGATGTCGTTGTCGCGGGTGTTCGTCTTGAACGCGACGCTGATCTCGAAGTCCACCAGCATCCCGTTGGTCTCCGCGTCACCGCCCGCCGGGACGCTGATCACGCCGTTGATGTCGGCGCGCTCGTCGCGGCGGACGATGAAGCTGCGCTGCGCCGTGGTGAGCCGGTAGACGTCGTCGTTGTAGGTCCACTCGACGTCGCCGGGCCGGACGACGCTGTCGAAGGCCTTCCCGTCGAAGCTGCCCGCCGTGTAGTGCAGCCCTATGGCGTCCGGTTCGACCTCCGTCGCCGAACACGCGGCGGTGCCGAGCAGCACCACCGCCACCAGTGCGATCGCCCGTCGTGCCGTCATGGAACTCTCCCCCCGATCAGAAGATTTCCAGTCTGACACCCCTTGTGCCGCAAGGGTTCCACCACGGTTGCGGAAAGTTCCGGCTTGACCGTTCCTTGAGGTGGCGGAAGGGCGGCGCCTCCCGCGAAGCGCCGCCCCTCCGGTCGGTGGTCAGGCGCAGCTCGCGCCGTTCAGCTTCGCGTTCCCGAACGGCGGGGTGCCGCCGCCGAAGGTCGCGTTGTAGCCGATCGTCACCGACGCCCCGCTCGCCAGCGGGCCGTTCCAGGACGCGTTGGTCACCTTGATGACGTCACCCGTGTCGGTCCAGGTGCCGTTCCAGCCCTGCGTCAGCGTCACGCCCGCGGCGGTGAACTCCAGCGTCCACGAGCTGATCGCCGCCCCCTTGTTGGTGATGGTGATCTCGCCGCCGTAGCCGCCGGACCAGGAGCTGGTGATCTTCTGCGCCACCTGGCACCCGCCCGACGGCGGGTTGCCGGTGGTCGTGGTCGTCGTCGTGGTGGTGGTCGTGGTGGTCGTGGTCGGGACGGGCCCGGCCGCCGCGGCCAGGTCGTAGGCCCGCTGCGGCACGAAGCTGCCCGCCGCGCCGATGCAGCCGTCGGACTCGCCCGGCGGCTTGACCCACAGGAACGCGTCGACCTGGGAGTCGCCGGTCGCCGTGGTGCTCGGCGTGCCGATCGCGCGGCCCGCCGGGTCGCACCACTCGCTGCCGAGCGGGCCGTTGCCGTTGCGGCTGGTGTCGACGACGGCCTTCAGCCGCCCGTCGCCGACGGCGTTGAGCACCGCCTTGGCGTAGGACACCTCGTCGTTGCGGGCGCGGTAGTTCGACACATTGGTGGAGATGCCGTCCGCGCTGTTGGAGATGTCCGCCGCCCTCAGGCGGGACGCGGCCTCGGAGGCGGTCAGCCACGCCGAGTGGCCGATGTCGAAGTACACCTTCGCCTGCGACGAGCCCGCCTTGAGCTTCTTGCCCGCGTAGGCCATCGACGCCTTGGTCTCGTTCTGCTGGTCCGCGTTCTGGCAGGACGACATCATCGGCAGCACGTCGGGTTCGAGGACGATCGACGCGGGCCTGCCCGCGAGCCCCGCGGAGACCTGGTCGATCCACTGGCGGTAGGCGGAGTGCGACGGGGCTCCGCCGCCGCTCGCCCCGCCGCAGTCGCGGTTCGGGATGTCGTAGACGACCAGGATCGGGATCTTGCCCGCGGCCGCCGCGGCTCCGACGTAGGCGTCGACCTGCGCGCGGACGGCGGAGGTGTTGGTGGTGGTGAACCACTTGGCCTGAGGGACGGAGGCGATCCGGTCGCGGATCAGGGACGTCCGCGAGTCGCCGGGGTTGGCCGCGACCCACTTGGCCGCGTTGGTCGTGGGGTCGACGTAGAACGCCGAGTCGGCGGCCAGCGCGGGCGCCGGACCTTGCAGCAGCAGGGCCGCCCCGACCGCGAGCGCGGTCGACAGCGCTCCCAGTGCCAGGGCGTGCTTAGGAGTGGGCATGGCGGTTCTCTCCCGATGGGTCGGGTGGCGGGGCGTGCGAAGCAACTCCCCCCCGCACCGAG
>NZ_JBHYHC010000185.1:0-14060 GCF_042738955.1 Umezawaea sp. NPDC059074 | reverse complement strand
TTGGCCCGATCAAGGGGCAAATCTAGGGGCCCCAAATCAAATCGGACACAGCGGGCTGGAAATCGAAGCCGCCTACCGGCCAGGCTGGAAGCCGTGGCCGCCGGGTGACTGGGCTGGAAGCCGCAGGCGCTGGGTGACCCCGCTGGAACTGGCAGCTGCTGGGTGGCCCGGCCGGAACCGGCGGCTGCCGGGTGACCCCGCTGGAAGGCGGAGCTGCCGGAGAGTCCAACCCGCCCCAGCGCAACCGTGTTCGGGTGATCGTGGTGGTGTCCATGGTTAGTTTCCCTCTTCCCACAGGGTCATCAGGTCTGTCACTGCGAGGAACTGGACGACCCTGGTGAGGATTTCGTTGACCTCTCGGAGCCTGGACACCTCTGCCTCCAGTTCGGCTATGCGGGTCCGCCATGCCGTTGGGACTTCGCTGCCGTCTTCGTCATCGGGAGACATGATCACGGCGAGTGACTGTACTGATCTCCGGTGTGACCGGTAGTCCTACTTGAGGATGATCTCGTCGTGCGACCTCGGGGCGACGCGGGGACAACGCTGTTTCGGCTTCAAGTCAAAGACCTGTCCTGTGTGATCGTCCTTGAGCAGGATTCGTTCTACCGCAAGGACACCAGTGGTCGGCTCGGCGGCAGCGCGGGGTGTCGTCGCACACAGGAGGAGGACGTTGCCTTGCTGGAACTGAATCTCAGCAACGAGGAGATCGCGGCCATCGACGCGGTCGTCGACGAACTGGCGCAGCGGTACGACACGGTCGAGTCGGCCGAGTTCCAGCGCGAGGCGAAGGTGTTCTCCGACGAGTTGCCGCGTCGCGTTCGGTTGGTGTTCAACGACTATCGTGGCTCCGAAGCGCACGGTGCGTTGTTGGTGACGGGGCTTCCTGTTGACGACTCGTTGATCGGTGCGACGCCCGCGCACTGGGCGAACAAGCCGGTGCCGTCGCCGTCCATTCGGGTCGACATCGCGTTCTACCTGTTGTCCTGCTTGCTCGGCGAGCCGATCGGGTGGGCCACGCAGCAGGACGGGTACATCATGCACGACGTGTTCCCCATCAAGGGGCACGAGAAGGAGCAGATCGGGTCCGGCAGCGAAGAGCTGCTCGTGTGGCACACCGAGGACGCCTACCATCCACTTCGGACCGACTACCTCGGGCTGGTGTGCCTGCGGAACCCGGACGACGTGAGCACGACCATGGCGGACATCGCCGACGTGCGGATCGACTCGGACACCGCGAAGGTGTTGTCGGAGAAGCGGTTCCGGATCCTGCCGGACCACTCGCACCGGGCAGGCGACCACGCGGTGGCGGAGAGCGATCCGAAGATCGCCGAGTTGCGGGCCCGCAGTCACGCGCGGGTCGAGCAGGCGTTGGCCGAGCCGGAGCCGGTCGCGGTGCTGTTCGGCGACCCCGACGCTCCTTACCTCTGCATCGACCCGCACTTCATGAAGGACGTGCAGGGGCCGGTGGAGCAGCAGGCGCTCGACGTGGTCGGCGCGGCCATCGACGAGGCCATGGGGGAAGTCGTGCTGCGGCCCGGCGCGGTCGTGTTCATCGACAACTACCGGATGGTGCACGGGCGCAAGCCGTTCAAGGCGCGCCACGACGGCACGGACCGGTGGTTGCGGCGGTTGAACGTCGCGCGGGACCTGCGCAAGTCCAGGGACTCGCGGCCGACCGCGCTGTCCCGCGTCATCTACTGACCCACCACCGTCCCTCGCACGGGTGAACTGAACTGGAGTCCACAATGGTCAACTCAGTGGTCGTCGTCGGTGGCGGCACTGCCGGCTGGATGACGGCGTCGTACCTCCGCACGGCCTTCGGCGACGGTGTCGACATCACTGTCGTCGAGTCGAAGAACGTCCCCACGATCGGCGTGGGGGAGGCGACCTTCAGCACCGTCCGGCACTTCTTCGACTACCTCGGCCTCGAGGAGTCGCAGTGGATGCCCGAGTGCGAGGCCACCTACAAGCTCGCCATCCGCTTCGAGAACTGGCGTGGCGACGGCAGCCACTTCTACCACCCGTTCGAACGCCTGCGCGTGGTCGACGGGTTCCCGATCACCGACTGGTGGTTGCAGCAGAAGCCCGGTGACCGGTTCGACAAGGACTGCTTCGTCATCGCCTCGCTGTGCGACGAGATGCGGTCGCCCCGCTACCTGGGCGGCAAGCTGTTCGAGCAGGACTTCGCCGAGACGCCGTCCGGCCGGTCCTTCCGCACCACGCTGTCCGAGCAGGGCACCCAGTTCCCGTACGCCTACCACTTCGACGCCACGCTGCTGGCGCACTACCTCACCCGGTTCTCCACGGACCGCGGGGTGAAGCACGTGCTCGACGACGTGGTGGACGTGGCCCTGGACGAGCGCGGCTGGATCAGCCACGTCGTCACCAAGGAGCACGGCGAGGTCACCGGCGACCTGTTCATCGACTGCACCGGGTTCCGCGGCCTGCTCATCAACAAGGCCATGGAGGTGCCGTTCCAGTCCTACCAGGACTCGCTGCCCAACGACAGCGCGGTCGCCCTGCGCGTGCCGGTGGACATGGAGCAGCGCGGCATCCGGCCCTGCACGACCGCCACCGCGCGGGACGCGGGCTGGATCTGGACGATCCCCCTGTTCGGCCGGATCGGCACCGGGTACGTCTACGCCAGCGACTACTGCGACGCCGAGGAGGCCGAGCGCACGCTGCGCGAGTTCGTCGGCCCCGAGGCCGAGGAGCTGGAGGCCAACCACATCAAGATGCGGATCGGCCGCAGCGAGAACTCGTGGGTGAAGAACTGCGTCGCGGTCGGCCTGTCGAGCGGGTTCGTCGAGCCGCTGGAGTCGACCGGCATCTTCTTCATCCAGAACGCCGTCGAGCAGCTGGTGAAGCACTGGCCCGGCGCGGACTGGGACGACCGGCTGCGCGGCGCGTACAACCGGCAGATCAGCGGCGTCATGGACGGCGTCCGCGAGTTCCTGGTCCTGCACTACTACGCCTCGCCGCGGCAGGACAACCAGTACTGGCAGGACACCAAGACCCGTCCCATGCCCGACGCGCTGCGCGAGCGCATCGAGCGCTGGCAGGTGAAGACCCCGGACGTGGACTCGATCTTCCCGCACTACCACGGGTTCGAGTCGTACTCCTACAACGCGATGCTGCTCGGGCTCGGCGGCATCCCGCTGCGGGCGCCCGCGGCGCTGGAGCACTTCGACGGCATCGCCGCGGCGAAGGAGCTGTCGTCCGTCCGCGACACGGCGTCCCACCTGGTCGAGAACCTGCCGTCGCAGTACGAGTACTTCGCGCACCTGCGCGGGTTGGCGGGTCGCACGTCATGACGGCGGACCAGGTCACGGCGCCGTCGGCCGGGCCGGAGGTGTTCCGGTCGCTCATGTCCACGCTGCCCGCCGGGGTCGCCGTCGTCACGACGGCCGACGTCGACGGCACGCCGTGGGGGCTCACCTGCTCCACGGTGTGCGGCGTGGCGATGGACCCGCCGACCCTGCTCGTGTGCCTGCGGGACGAGAGCCCGACCCTGCACGCGATGCGGCGCACGTCGGCGTTCGCGGTGAACCTGCTGCACGAGGCGGCCCGCGACACCGCCGAGCTGTTCGCCTCCGGCGCGGCCGACCGGTTCGACCGGGTCGAGTGGACCCGGTCGCCGCACGGGGCGAGCCCGCACCTGGAGGGCGCCGCGCACGCCATCGCCGACTGCCGGATCACCGGCACGGTCGGCATCGGCGACCACGTCGTGGTCTTCGGCGAGGTGCTGGGCGTCCGGCACCCCACCGAGGACGAGCGGGTGCCGCTGCTCTACGGGTTCCGGCGGTACTCGTCGTGGCCCGTCGAACCCTGATCCCACCGCACCACCGCTCCACCAGCAGATCCCGGAGGTCATCCCGACCACCGGTGAGCCGCGGGGGACAACGGCGTCGCGAGACGCCGTCCACGGCTCCAAGCACTGGCTGTCAACTACTTCACGTGAGGTGCTTGTGAACGTTATGCCCACCACCGAGGCCCTCTCCGCGGAGACCGCCGACGCGAGCCGCTTCGACGGCAACCTGACGGAGCTGGAGTACCTGGCGCTCGCCAGCTCGTTCAACCTGGCCGACGGCCACGCCCGGCAGGAGCTGACGCCGGGCCAGAGCAAGGTCGTCGGCGAGCTGCCGGGCCTGTGGGCCGAGGCGGTGATGCGCCCGGTCGACGAGATCGAGGAGGAGGCGCACCGCGCCTTCTTCCACCTGCTGGGCCAGAAGTCCTATCCGGGGGCGGACGGGCGGGTGCTCGCCTGCTACTCGTCGTCGGTCGCGATGGAGATCTTCGCCAGGGCGCTGGTCGCGGAGACGGACACGATCGCGCTCGTCCACCCGACGTTCGACAACATCCCGGACATCCTGCGCGGGGTGGGCCTGCGGCTCGTCGCGCTGGAGGAGGACGTCCTGCACGGCGGCGACCTGCCCGCCGAGCTGCTGGCCGAGGTCGGCGCGATCTTCGTGACCACGCCGAACAACCCGACCGGCAAGGTGCTGTCGCGGGAGCGGCTGGCGCGGCTGGCCGCGCAGTGCGCGGAGACCGGGGTGGTGCTGGCGCTGGACACGTGCTTCCGCGGGTTCGACGTGGCGGGGCAGTACGACCACTACGAGGTGCTGGAGGCCAGCGGCTGCCGGTGGGTCGTCATCGAGGACACCGGCAAGCTGTGGCCGACGCTGGAGCTGAAGATCGGCTGGCTGGTGCGGTCGGCGAACGTCGGCCTGCCGCTGGCGAAGGTGTACTCCGACATCCTGCTCGGGGTGTCGCCGCTGATCATGCTGATGATCAAGGGACTGGCCGAGGACGCGGCCGACGGCGGGCTCGCCGACCTGCACGAGTTCATCGCCACCAACCGGGCGCTGGTGCGGGCCAACCTGGACGGGATTCCCGGTCTCACGTTCGTCGACCCCGACAGCCGGGTCAGCGTCGAGCGCATCCACCTCGGTGAGCGACTGGCGATGGACGTGTGGGAGAAGTTGCGCGCGCACAACGTGTACCTGCTGCCGTGCGCGAAGTTCCACTGGGCGAACCCGTCCGAGGGCGACCACATGCTCCGCATCGCCCTGTCCCGGTCGCCCGTGTCGCTCGACGTGGCGACCCGCGCGCTGCGCGACGTCCTGCTGGGCGAGTGATGACCGACCGGGCTGGTCCTTCGTCGCACGAGTGGTTCTGGCACCCCGACGTGGTGCAGGCGGTGTCCCCGCGCGGGGTGCTCGACCTCGGTCCCGGCTACCTGGAGCCCGGTCTGCTGCCGGTGGACCTGCTCCGGGAGGGCTACTCGCGGGCGCTGGCGGAGTACGGGTCCGCGGCGCTCACCTACGGCACGAACGCGGGCGCCGTGCCGCTGCGGGAAGCGCTGGCGGCACGGGTCGCCGCCGCGGACGGCGTGCCGTGCGGGCCGGACCACGTGCTCGTCACCGCGGGCACCTCGTACGGGCTGAACGTCCTCGCCACGACCACCGCGGTCGCGGGCCAGGTCGTGTTCGTCGACGAGACCTCGTACGACTTCGGCAGACGGATCTTCACCGACCACGGGCTCGTGACGCGGGAGGTGCCGTCGGACTCGGAGGGCATGGACCCGCACGCCCTGCGGGCCGGTGTCGACCGGGAGCGCGCGGCCGGCCGGGAGCCGGGGTTCGTCTACCTGACCCCGACCTTCCACAACCCCACCGGCAGGCTCGTCGGCGCGGTTCGACGGCGTGAGCTGGTCGAGACGGCCGCAGACCTGGGCGTGCTGGTCGTCGAGGACGACGCCTACGCCGAACTCGACCTCGACGGGGGCGAGCTGCCCCGGTCGCTGGGCGGGCTCGCCGACCACGAGGGCGTGGTCCGGTTCGGCACGTTCTCCAAGACCGTCGGCCCCGGCCTGCGCCTGGGCTGGATGGTCGCCCACCCGGCCGTGGTGGCCCGGTTCGCCGACCGCGGGCTGCTGGTCAGCGGCGGCTCGGCGAACCACGTGACGTCGCTGGCCGTCGAGGAGCTGATCCGCGGCGGTGACTACGACCGCCACCTCGGGTGGCTCCGGGACCGGCTGCGAGAGCGGCGGGACGCGCTGGTGGAGGCGGTGGCCGTCGAGTTCGGCGACCGCGTCGAGTTCACCGCGCCGCGCGGCGGCTTCTTCGCCTGGCTGGTGTTCCCCGGCGACTCCGAGGCCGTCGTGCTGGCCGCCGCCGAACGGGCGGGCGTCCAGGTCGCCGCGGGGTCGCGCTTCGGCAGCGCCACCAACGCGGTCCGCCTCGCCTACAGCTTCAACCCGCCGGAGGCGCTGGCCGCCGCGGTGACCCGGCTCGCGGCGGCCATGCCCGCCCACGCCCACCACTCGAGCAGGAGCTGACCCGTGTCGACCGTGAACACGACCACCGCGCCGCACGGGTACAGCCTGCCGCTGTCGCCGTCCGGCCAAGCCTCGATGATCACGCCCCCGCCGTGGCACTTCTCCGGCGAGGTCGTGATGGTCGACTACCGCGTCGACCCGGACGCCGCCGCGCGCTTCCTGCCGCCGGGGCTGAGCCTCGGCGACGACCCCGGCGCGGCCGCCGCCGTCTTCGCCCGCTGGCAGTGGTGCTCGTCGGACGGGGCGGAGCTGGCCTCGCCGCGCCGCTCGCAGTTCACCGAGTTCCTGATCCTGCTCGGCTGCGAGCACGACGGCGTGCCGATGGCGCGCTGCCCGTACGCCTGGGTGGACAGCGCCGTGCCGATGATCCGCGGCTGGGTGCAGGGGATGCCCAAGCAGCTCGGCGAGATCCACCAGACGTGGCCGATGGGCGTCGGCGCGGCCGGGCCCCGCCCGTCCGAGCCCGGCCGGTACGACGGCACGCTCTCGGTGCACGGCAAGGAGGTCGCCGCCGCGACCGTGTCGGTGCGCGAACGCGTGACCCGGCCGCCGGTGCTGCACACCGTGCCGCTGGTGCACACCCGGATGTTCCCGCGCTGGGTGCCGGAGGAGCCGCCGCAGGAGCAGCTCGTCAGCTCCGTGGTGACCGACGTGGAGTTCGGCGAGGTCTGGGCGGGCGACGCCGACCTCAGCCTGTTCGCCGACGCCCGCGACGACCTCGCCTCGCTCGCCCCGGTCGAGATCGGCTCCGGGTACGTGTTCTCCTACGCCGAGACCCTGCACAGCGGCAAGCTGCTGGGCGGTCGGTCATGACGGCGACGCAGGTGGTCGGCGCGCCCGAGTCCACTGTGGACAACACGGTGCCGGACGTGCGGTGGAAGCCGCTGCTGGCGATCAGCGCGGCCTTCACGGCGGTGCTGATCGCGTTCGCCGGCGGTTACGGCTACTACCTCGACGAGCTGTACTTCCGCGTGGCGGGCGAGCACCTCGCGTGGGGGTACGTCGACCAGCCGCCGCTGGTCGCCGTGCTGGCCAAGCTCCAGATCACCCTCTTCGGCGACGGGCTGACCGCGATCCGGGTCGTGCCCGCGCTCCTGGCGGGGATCTCGGTACTGGTCGCCGGGCTGATCGCCCGCGAGTTCGGCGGCGGCACGGCGGCGCAGGTGCTGGCCGCCTGCGCGTCGGCCGCCTCGCTCGCCACGGTCGCCGCGGGCCACGTGCTGCACCCGACGGCCGTCGACCACGTCGTGTGGGTCACGGTGTGCTGGCTGCTCATCCGCCTGCTGCGGACCGGGCAGCAGCGGCTGTGGATCGCGATCGGCGCGGTGATCGGCGTCGGGATGCTGGCCAAGTACCTCGTGGTGCTGCTGGTGCTCGGCCTGCTGGCCGGGCTGCTGATCAGCGGGCCGCGCAAGGCCCTGCTGAACCCGTGGCTCGCGCTGGGCGCCGGTCTCGCGATCGTGCTGGAGCTGCCGAGCCTGGTGTGGCAGGCGGTGAACGGGTGGCCGCAGTTCGCCATGGCCGAGAGCCTGTCGGAGAACCCCGGCGTCGGCGCGGCGGTCAACCTGCTCGTCGGGCAGGTCCTGATGATCGGGCCGCTGCTGACCCCCGTGTGGGTCGTCGGCCTGGTGGCGCTGATCCGCCGCCCCGCGTGGCGCGCCTACCGGCTGTTCCCGTGGGCGCACCTGGTGGTCTTCGTGGTCGTCGCCGCGGTCGGCGGGTACGCCCGCTACACCGAGGGGCTGCTGGTCGTCCTGCTGTCGGCGGGGTGCGTGGTCGTCGTGGACTGGGCGCGCGGCAACGTCAAGCGCGCGCTGATCGCCCTGGCCGTGGTCGGCAACGCCGCCTTCGCCACCGTGATCGTGCTGCCGGTCCTCCCGGTGTCCGCCTACGCCCACGACGACGTGCTCGGCGCGCTGGGCGCGGGACAGCTGGAGCAGACCGGCTGGCCGGAGGCGGCCGACCAGGTCGCCACCGTCTACCGCGCGCTGTCGCCCGCCGAGCAGAGCGCCGCGATCGTCTACGGCCACAACTACAGCGAGGCGGGCGCGATCGACCGCTTCGGCCCCGACCGCGGCCTGCCGCGCGCCTACAGCGGGCAGAACTCCTACGCCGACTTCGGCACACCGCCCGACGACAAGACCGTGGTGATCGCGTTCGGCGTCGACAGGGCCGCGTTCGGCGCGCTGTTCACCTCCTGCGAGACCCGCGGCACGTTCGCCTTCGCCCTGCCGCAACCCGAGCAGGGCAAGGAGATCCTCGTCTGCCGAGGTCCGCGCGAGCCGTGGGCCGCGACCTGGCCGAAGCTCCGCTGGCTCGGCACCTTCTGACACCCCCGACGACTCCGAGGAGCACCGGATGAGCACGAACCCGTTCGACGACGACAGCGGCACCTTCCTGGTGCTGGTCAACGACGAGGGCCAGCACTCGCTGTGGCCGTCGTTCGCCGACGTGCCCGCGGGTTGGGCCGTGGCGCTGGAGGCCACCACCCGCCAGGCCGCGCTGGACCACGTCGAGCAGCACTGGCAGGACATGCGCCCCAAGAGCCTCGCCGACGCGATGGGAGCCTGAGATGACCGCCGCGCAAGCGCTGTCCGTCCTCGTCGAGGGCCACGGCGAACTCATCACCGACCGCATCCGCCGCGACCGCGCCGAACTGCGCGAGCTGCTCACCGCGCACGGCGCGATCCTGCTGCGCGGCTTCGAGGTCGGCGGGGTCGACGGGTTCGACCGCACCGTGCGGGAGCTCTCCGGCGCGCCGCTGACCTACGCCGAGCGCTCGTCGCCCCGCAGCGTCATCAAGGGCAACGTCTACACGTCCACGGACTACCCGCCGCAGGAGGAGATCTTCCTGCACAACGAGAACTCCTACCAGGCGACCTGGCCGCTGGCGCTGTACTTCCACTGCGTCGAGCCGCCCACCAGCCAGGGCGCGACGCCGCTCGCGTCGACCAGGGCCGTGTACGCGGCGATCGACTCGTCGGTGCGCGAGGAGTTCGAGCGCCGCGGCTGGATGGTCGTGCGCAACTACGGCGACGAGTTCGGCGTGCCGTGGCGGGAGGCCTTCAACACCAACGACCGCGCCAAGGCCGTCGAGTACTGCGCGCGCAACGGGGTCGTGGCCGAGTGGGTCGGCGAGAACCACCTGCGCACCAGGGCGGTCCGCGCGGCCGTGCACCGCCACCCGGTGACCAAGGCCCCGGTCTGGTTCAACCACGCCACGTTCTTCCACGTCACCACGCTGCCCGAGGAGGTCTGCCAGGGGCTGCTGGAGATGTGCGGCGAGGAGAACCTGCCCAACAACACCTACTACGGCGACGGCGGGCGCATCCCCGACGACGTCGTGGAGCACCTGCGCACCTGCTACCGGGCCGCGTCCGTGCGGTTCGACTACCAGCGCGACGACGTCGTCGTCGTGGACAACATGCTCGCCTCGCACGGCCGGGAGCCGTTCACCGGCCCCCGCAAGATCGCCGTCGCGATGGCGGAACCGTCGAACGCCTGAGCACCAGCAGTTCCCGAACAACCAGTGAGAGGTGGGGGTCAGCATGGCGGATCGATCCGGAGGATCGCGGATCCTGCCCGACCTGTTCGACGAGCAGGCGCGCCGGTGTCCCGCCGCGCCCGCCGTCCGGTCGGCGCACGGCGTGCTCGACTACGCCGGGCTCGACGTCCGGTCCAACCGGCTCGCGCACGCCCTGCGGCGGCGCGGTGTCGGACCGGACGTCGTGGTCGGGGTGTGCGCCGACCGGGGCCCCGACCTGATGGTCGCCCTGCTGGCCGTGGTGAAGGCGGGCGGCGCGTACCTGCCGATCGACCCGGCCCACCCCGCCGACCGGGTCGCCCACCTGCTCGCTGACTCGCGCGTCGGCCTGGTGCTGACGCAGGCCCACCTCCCGGCGATCGAGGCCGCCGAGGTGCTGCTGCTCGACGAGTCCACCGCGGCCGACGAGCCGTCGACGGCTCCCGAGGTGGAGATCGACCCGGCGAACCTCGCGTACGTGATCTACACGTCCGGCTCGACCGGCCTGCCCAAGGGCGTGCAGGTCGAGCACCGGCAGCTCGCGAGCTACCTGGAGTGCTGCCGCGCCGACTACCCCGGCCTGGCCGGGGAGGCGCTGCTGCACACGTCCATCGCCGTCGACCTGACCGTCACCACGCTGTGGGGGCCGCTGGTGGTCGGCGGGTGCGTGGTCGCGGGCGCGCTGGAGGACGCGGGGCGCGTGTCGTTCCTCAAGGCGACGCCCGGCCACCTGCCGCTGATGCTGGACCTGGTGGACGGCGTGGAGCCGACCGGCGACCTGGTCGTCGGCGGCGAGGCGCTGTCCGGCGACGTGCTGAACCGCTGGCGCTCCCGGCACCCCGGTGTCGCGGTGGTCAACGAGTACGGCCCGACCGAGGTCACGGTCGGGTGCGTCGCCTACCGGGTCGAGCCCGGCGCGCCGCTCGGCCCCGGCGCGGTCGAGATCGGCTCCGCCATGGCCGACGCCCGCGCGTACGTGCTGGGCCCGGACCTCCTGCCCGCCGACGAGGGCGAGCTGTACGTCGGCGGACCCGGTGTCGCTCGCGGCTACGGCGGCCGGGGCGCGCTGACGGCGGAGCGGTTCGTCGCGGACCCGTTCGGCGAGCCGGGGGAGCGGATGTACCGCACCGGCGACCTGGTGCGCCGCGGCGCGACCGGCGAGCTGGAGTACCGCGGCCGGTCCGACGACCAGATCAAGATCCGCGGCTACCGCGTGGAGCCCGCCGAGATCGAGGCCGCGCTGACCACCCACCCCGCCGTGGGGCACACGGCCGTGGTGGCGTGGGAGGGCCAGATCGTCGCCTACACCGCGCCGGACGCGGTCGTCCGGACCGTGCCGCCCGCCGACGTGCTGCGCGACTTCCTCGCGGGGATGCTGCCGGAGCACATGGTGCCGACGCTGTTCGTGGCGCTGGACCGGCTGCCGCTCGCCGTGAGCGGCAAGGTCGACCGCGCCGCGCTGCCCGCGCCCACCGCGGCCGCGCACACACCACCGCGCAACGCGACCGAGGCGGCCATCGCCTGGATCTGGGCCGACGTCCTCGGCGTCGACCGGGTCGGCGTGCACGACGACTTCTTCTCCCTCGGCGGCAACTCGCTGCTCGTGTTCCGGGTGATGCCGAAGATCAAGGCGGCGCTCGGCGTCGCGCTGCCCGCCCGCACGCTGTTCGACGCGCGCACGGTGGCCGCCGTGGCCGACAAGGCGGCCGCGCTGGCGAAGGGAGCTGACGCGCCCGCACATGATGTGATCGCGGTCGCGCCGCGCGACCGCGACCTCCCGCTGTCCTTCGCGCAGCAGCGCTTCTGGTTCTTCCACCGCTTCGACGCCACCGCCGTCGAGTACCACGTCCGCTTCGGCTTCACCCTGCGCGGCCCGTTGGACGTCGCCGCGCTGCGGACGGCGTTCACCGGACTGGTCGCGCGGCACGAGTCGCTGCGGACCGTCGTCACCGACGCGCCCGCGCAGGTCGTGCTGCCCGCCGGGGCATTTGAACTGTCCACCGTGGACATCGCGGACGACGCCGCGCTGGCCGAGGTGCTGGACCGCGAGGCCGTCCGGCCGTTCGACCTGGCCCGCGGGCCGCTGCTGCGGGCGGTGCTCGCCCGGCGGAGCGACGACCACCACGAGCTCGCGTTGAACATGCACCACTTCGTGATCGACGCCTGGTCCGTCGGCCTGCTGACGCGCGACCTCAGCGAGCTGTACGCCGCCGCCGTCGCCGGACGGCCCGCCGACCTGCCCGCGATGCCGGTGCAGTACCCGGACTTCGCCGTGTGGCAGCGGAGGACGTGGACCGCCGAGACCCTGCGCCCGCAACTCGACTACTGGCGCGAGAGGCTGGACGGCTTGGTCCCGCTGGACCTGCCCACCGACCGGCCCCGGCCCGCCGTCCGCACGTCGGCGGGCGCGGCCCACCGGTTCACCCTGGACGAGCGGACCACCCGCGACCTGTCGGCGTTGGCGGGCGAGCACGGGGTCACGCTGTACATGGCGCTGGTCGCCGCGACCCAACTGCTGCTGGCCCGGTACTCCGGGCAGGACGACATCGCCGTCGGCACCCCGGTGTCCGGCCGCGAGCGGTCCGAGACCGAGCAGCTCATCGGCTGCTTCATCAACACCCTGCCGCTGCGGGCGCACCTCACCGACGACCTGTCGTTCGCCGGGCTGCTGGCCCAGGTCAAGGAGGCGGTGCTGGGCGCGTTCGCGCACCAGGACGTGCCGTTCGAGCGCCTGGTGGACGAGCTGCTGCCCGAGCGCGACCCGAGCCGCACCCCGCTGGTGCAGGCCATGGTGGCGTTGCAGAACGCCCGGATGGAACCGCCCGCGCTGCCGGGGATCACCGCCGAGCGGTTCGAGTTCCCGCACCTCTCGTCGATCTTCGACGTGACGTTCGAGTTCACCGAGCGAGACGGCGTGCTCGACGTGATGCTCGAGTACAACACCGACCTGTTCGACGCCTCGACCGTCGAGCGGATGGCCGGACACCTCGGGGCGCTGCTGGACGGCGTGCTGCTGGACCCCGCGCTGCCGGTGGCGCTGCTGCCCATGCTGACCGACGTCGAGTACGACGACGTCCTGCTCGGCGACACCGACCGCGTCTACCCGGCCGCGGTGCCCGCGCACCACGCCTTCGCGGAGCACGTCCGCCGTGCGCCGGAGGCCGTCGCCGTCGTCGGCAACGGGCGGGAACTGTCCTATGAGGACGTCGACCGGCACGCGAACCGCCTGGCGCACCGGCTGATCGTCGACGGCGTCCGGCCGGAGGTGCCCGTGGTGCTGCGGATGGCGCGTGGGCCCGAACTGCTGGTGGCGATGCTCGGCGTGCTCAAGGCCGGTGGCGCGTACGTGCCGGTCGACCCGAGCACGCCCGACGCCCGGTTCGACCACATCGTCACCGACACCCGCGCCCCCGTCGTGCTCACCGAGTTGGCGCTGGCCGATCTGCCCGCCGAGCGGGAAGCCGTCGACGAGGACCCGGAAGTCCCGGTGGGGCCGGAGAACCTGGCCTACGTCGTCTACACCTCCGGGTCGACCGGCCTGCCCAAGGGCGTGCTGGTGGAGCACCGGAACCTGGCGAACCTGTGCGGCTGGCACGTCGACGCCTACGCCATCACCCCGGACGACCGGGGCAGCCAGGTCGCCGCGCTCGGGTTCGACGCGGCGGTGTGGGAGATCTGGCCGTACCTGACCTCCGGGGCACGGGTGTGCCTGCCGGAGGACGGCGTGCTGGACGAACCGGCCGCGACGGTGGAGTGGCTGGCGCGCACCGGCGTGACGGTGTGCTTCCTGCCCACGCCCCGGCTGGACTCGATCCTGGACGAGCCGGGCATCGAGCGCACGGCGCTGCGGGTGGTGCTGACCGGCGGTGACGTGCTGCGCCGCCGCCCGTCGCACCGCTTCCGCCTGGTGAACCACTACGGCCCCACCGAGTCCACGGTGGTGGCCACGGCGGGCGAGGTCGCGCGGGTCGGCGCGGGTCTGCCGAGCATCGGCGGCCCGATCGGCAACACCACCGCGTACGTGCTGGACCGGCACGGCAACCCGCAGCCCGTCGGCGTTCCCGGCGAACTGCACCTCGGCGGCAAGAGCGTGGCCCGCGGCTACCTCAACCAGCCCGCCCTGACCGCGCAGCGGTTCCTGGCCGACCCGTTCGCCGGGACGCCGGGCGCGCGGATGTACCGCACCGGCGACAAGGT
>NZ_JBHYHC010000184.1:0-14232 GCF_042738955.1 Umezawaea sp. NPDC059074 | reverse complement strand
GTACCCCCGCCGTAGCGTGTGCGTCGGGGGGTCTTCACGACCGGGGGACCCCTGACTCCTCGTGCGAGCCAGGGGTCCCCCGGCCGTCACACCAGGTTCTCCACCGCCATCGCGATGAGCTTCGACGTCGAGTTGTCCCCGTACGGCGAGGGGATCCCGGCCAGGCGCACCCGGTGGCCGGCCACGTCGTCCAGCCACCGCAGCACTTCCGCCCGCAGCCGCGCCGGGGGCACGAGCGTGCCGAACGTGCCCTCGATCTCCGGCCGTTCGGTGCTCCGCCGCACCACGACGACCGGCCGCTTCAACACGCTGACCTCCTCCTGGATCCCCCCGGAGTCGGACACCACGACCGCCGCACCCCGCGCCAGCGCCAGAAAAGCCGGGTACGCCTGAGGTTCCACCACGCGCACGTCCGCCAGCAGGTCGCCCAACCCGAACTCGTCGACGCGCTTGGCCGTGCGCGGGTGCAGCGGGAGGACCACGGGGAGCGGCAGCAGGGCCAGTTCCCGCAGGATCGTCTCCAGGTTGGCCCTGTCGTCCACGTTCTCCGGTCGGTGGATCGTCGCCACCACGTACCCGTCCACCGCGAGCCCGTGTCGCACGAGGACGGCGTGCTGCTCGTCGCTGTCCGGCAGGGCCGCGTCGAGCGCTTCCACGACCGTGTTGCCCGTGACCGCGATCCGTTCCGCCGCAACGCCTTCCGCGAGCAGGTTGCGCCTGTTCAGGTCGGTCGGCACGCAGCACAGGTCGGCGACGTGGTCGATCATCACCCGGTTGTGCTCCTCGGGCATCGCCCGGTCGTGGCTGCGCAGGCCCGCCTCGACGTGCACGAGCGGCACGCCGTTCGCGTTGGCCGCCAACGCGCCCGCCAGCGCGGACGTGGTGTCGCCCTGCACGATGACGGCGCTCGTCGGATGCGCGCGCAGCACCTCGTCGACCACCTGGACCGCCCGGCCGAGCTGCGCGCCGCGGCCGACGCCGCCCACCGCGAACTCGTGGAAACGGCCCGGTTCCGGCAGGTCTTCGAGGATCTGCGAGTACATCGACCGGTCGTAGTGCTGTCCGGTGTAGACCAGCGCGGCGTCCTCGCCGAAGTAGCGGAGCAGCGGAGCGAGCTTGATCAGCTCGGGGCGCGTCCCGCACACCATGGTGATCACTCGGGTGTTTTTCCTTTCGCCCCAACGTGGAACTACCACGCTACTGAGTGGGGGACCGTGATTTCCCGTACCTCAGCCCATCGGGTGAACGGCGGTGTCCCCGTGCGGGTGGTGGGGGCCCGGCTCTCTAGGGTTGCCCGGAGCACGGATCGTCGACCACCGGAATGGACATCAAGCGTGTTGAGAAAGTACGGGGCACTGGCGGGCGCCGTCGTGGCGGCGACGGTCCTGGTGTCGGCGCCGCGCGCGGGCGCGGAGGCCTCGCCGATGCTGCCGGACCTGCGCCAGGCACCGGTCGGGTGCCCCGGCGGGTACGGCGGCGACCCGGTCGCGTGCGAGGCGTGGGACGTGTGCATGGTCGCGGACCCCGCCTTGCCGCGCGGCGAGTGCCTGAAGACCGGCCCGGCCAAGGCGGTGCGGATCAGGTTCACCGGTTCGGTGGACAACATCGGCGACGGCCCGCTGCTGCTGTTCGGCAGGCGCGACAGCGCGGACGAGCCGACCATGCGCGTGCGGCAGGCGCTGCAATCCGGTGTGGACGGTCCGATCCCGGACGGGTTCGCCTCGGCGCAGCGCGCGACGACGGCGTTCACCTACTACGAGCCCGCGCAGTCGCACGAGCACTGGCACCTCATGGGGTTCGAGCGCTTCCAGCTGCGCACCCCGGCGGGCGACGCGGTGACGGCGGACCGCACGAACGGCTTCTGCCTCGGCGACCGCTACCCGAGCCACGACGTCGGCAGGCTGCCGCACACGCCCGAGGCGGGCACGAGCGCGGGCAAGGTCGCGGACCTGCTGCACGACAACACGTGCGGACACCGCAGCCCGGAGGCGCTGGACGTCGTGGAGGGCATCTCGGTCGGGGCGGGCGACGGCCACGGGTACGACGCGGACTTCCAGTGGCTGGACATCACCCACGTCCCGTCGGGCACCTACGACCTGGTGCAGACGGTGAACCCGGACCGGGCGCTGCTGGAGAAGGACTACGGCAACAACTCGTCGTCGGTGTCGATCTCGATCGAGTGGCCGGACGACGCGGGCCCGATCCAGGCGCCGCCGCGGGTCGAGTTCCGCCGCGCGTGCCCCGGTCGGGCCCGCTGCTCCTGACCCGACCGCGGAGAGCACGGCGCGGTGCTCTCCACGGCCACGCGGTCAGCTGGAGTAGGAGTGCGCTCCCGTGCCCGCGAGCTTCCCGCCGTCCACGATGAGGTACTCGTCGCGGATCGGGTCGCCGTCGAGGAAGTTCTCCAGGATCTCACGGGTGCCCGCCGCGTAGCGGGTCTGCGCGGACAGCGAGGACCCGGAGATGTGCGGGGTCATGCCGTGGTGCGGCATGGTCCGCCACGGGTGGTCGGCGGGCGCGGGCTGCGGGTACCAGACGTCGCCCGCGTACCCGGCCAGGTGTCCGGACTCCAGCGCCCGCACCACGGCGTCGCGGTCGACGATCTTCGCGCGGGCCGTGTTCACCAGGTACGCACCGCGCTTCATGGACCCCAGCAGAGCCTCGTCGAACAGGCCCTCGGTCTCGGGGTGCAGCGGCGCGTTGATCGTCACGACGTCGCAGTGCGGCACCATCGACGCGGCATCCGGGTGGAACACCAGGTTCAGCTCGCGCTCGACGGACTCCGGCAGCCGGTGCCGGTCGGTGTAGTGCAGGTGCACGTCGAACGGCGCGAGCCTGCGCAGGATCGCCAGGCCGATGCGGCCCGCGGCGACCGTGCCCACGTGCATGCCCTCCACGTCGTAGGAGCGGGCGACGGCGTCGGCGATGTTCCAGCCGCCGTCGCGCACGATCTGGTGCGCGGGCAGGTAGTCGCGCACCAGCGACAGGATCATCATCACCGCGTGCTCGGCGACGCTGATGCTGTTGCAGTAGGTCACCTCCGCGACCGTGACACCGCGTTCGATGGCCGCGGCGAGGTCGACGTGGTCCGAGCCGATGCCCGCCGTGACGGCCAGCTTCAGGTTGGGGGCCTTGGCGATCCGCTCCGCCGTCAGGTACGCGGGCCAGAACGGTTGGGAGATCACGATGTCCGCGTCGACCAGTTCGCGCTCGAACTCCGAGTCCGGGCCGTCCTTGTCGGACGTGACGACGAGCGTGTGCCCCCGGCCCTCCAGGAACTCCCGCAGCCCCAGCTCGCCGGACACGCTGCCGAGCAGCGCTCCGGGCGTGAAGTCGACCGCCTTCGGCGTCGGCAGCGTCTGGCCGCCGGGATAGGTCTCGATCAGCGGGAGGTCGTCGCGGGCGTAGGTCTTCGGGTAGCCACCGGTCGGGTCTTCGTACAGCACGCACAGCACCTTTGCCATGGGAGCACTCCTCTTCCGCGCTGATCGGGTACGGTCCCCACGCTTCCGCGACCACCGGTCGGGGTCAAAGCGTTCTTCCCTGTCGCGCGATAGACGGCGGCTATCAGGCCGCGTGCTCGTCCACGAGCCTGGTCAGCGCCGCCCGCACGTCGACCTGCCTGGCCACGTCGATCAACGCCTTCGCCAGCACGGACTCCGGGTCGCGCCGGGCCGTCACGAGCCCGATCCGCGGGGCCAGCGGCGACCCGTGCAGCCGCAAGGCCCGCATCCCGGCCGGGACGCCGAACATGTGCAGCCACGCGTGCGAGATGACGCTGTACCAGGTGCGGGTGGCCACGTGCGCGTAGAGCGCCGCGACGGAGTCGGTCTCGATGGCGGGCGTCACGATCGCCCCCGCCGCGGCGAACACCTCGTCCAGGATCCGCCGGTTGCGCATCCGCTGCGACAGCAGGCACAACGGCACCGCGGCGGCCTGCGCCCACGTGGCGCCGCCCGCGCGGGCCAGTTCGCTGTCGTCGGGCGCCAGCAGGAGGTACTGCTCCTCGTACACCGGCAGCCTGCGCACCCGGCCGAGCTGCTCGCCGTCGAGGTAGGTCAGCGCCACGTCCAGCTCGAACTCCGCCAGCCCGTGCGCGATCTCCCGCGAGGACAACGACTGCAACGACACGCGGGCGTGCGGGTGGCGGGCGCAGAACGGGGCCGTCAGCAGGGACGCGGCGGTCAGCGCGGTGGGGATGGCGGCGATCCGCAACGTCCCGGTGAGCCCCTGCCGCATGGCCGCCAGGTCGTCCACCAGCGCGTCCCGCTCGGCCAGGATCCGGTGCGCCCACAGCAGCACCCGCTCGCCCTCCGGGGTCAGCCCCTCGAACCGCTGACCCCGGTGCACCAGCGGCGTGTCCAGCTCCTTCTCCAACGTCCGGATCGCCGCCGACAGCGACGGCTGCGACACGTGGCACGCGGCCGCCGCCCGCCCGAAGTGGCGTTCGCGGGCGAGCGCGACGAGGTATTCGAGCTGGCGCAACAGCATGGCCGCAGTATCGCGGATCACCGCGTCGAGGTGGTCAGAAACTCGTCCCCAGCCCGGTCAGCCCGTCCACGGCGGCGGACCCGTCGCCCGCCCACCACACGTGCCCGTCGGGCCGCACGACGACCACGTCGACATCGGGCAGGTCGTGGCGGCCGGTGTCGAACCCGAGCTTCGCCGCGTGCTCCTCCGCCTCCGGCAGGTCGGTGGCGGTGAGCAGCGCCGGACGGCCCGCGGGCAGGGTGACGGACGTGAACCGCCTGCCCACCAACGGGTGCGCGCCCTCGACCGGGTAGGCGACGTCCAGCGCGGCGAGCTTGTTCGCCAGCGCCTCCGAGAACGCCGGGACGGTGGCGATCAGGTCGTTCGTCAGGGTGCGCAGGGCGCGCTGCTCGGGCGTGGTCGCGCCGATCAGGGCGGTCTGGGCGAGGGTGTGCTCGGCCAGCGCGAGCCCGACGGGGTGGCGCTCGGCGTGGTAGCTGTCGAGCAGGCCGGGAGCGGCGGTGCCCCGGACCTCGGCGGCGAGCTTCCAGCCCAGGTTCACGGCGTCCTGCACGCCGACGTTGAGGCCGACGCCGCCCGCGGGGAAGTGCATGTGGGCGGCGTCGCCCGCGAGCAGGACGCGGCCGGAGCGGTACGCGGCGGCGATCCTGGTGGCGTTGCCGAACCGGGAGAGCCAGCCGGGGTCGCGCATCCCGAAGTCGCCGCCCGCCACGCGGATGGTGGTGGCGCGCAGGTCCTCCAGGGTGAACGGGTCGTCGGCGCGCTGGTGGACGGAGTCCTGCCCGGCGATCCGGTACCGGCCGCCGCCCAGCGGCACGGTGATCAGGGCGCCGTCGTCGTTCTGCGCGCTCAGCACCGGCTGCTCGGTGAGCACGACCTCGCCGACGTACCCGAACGTCGACGCGTCCGAGCCGGGGAAGCCGATGCCCGCCGCCTTGCGGACGGTGCTGCCCGCGCCGTCGCAGCCGACGACGAACCGGGCCGTGAGCGTGCGGGAGTCGTCCAGGGTGACGGTGGCCGAGTCGTCGTCCTGCGCCACGTCCGTCACGGCGTGGCCGCGCACGATCCGGACGCCCGCGTCGAGGGCCCGCCGCTCGAACAGCTCCTCGGTCCGGTGCTGGGGGAAGGCCAGCATGAACGGGTACGGGGTGTCCAGGGTCCGGAAGTCCAGCCGGTTCTCCAGCATGCCGAAGTGCCAGTTCGGGCGGGGGACGCCCTCGTCGAGGAACTGCTTCTCCACGCCGCGCAGCGCCAGCACCTCGATCGTGCGCGGGTGCAGGCCCAGTGCCTTCGAGTACGGGCTGCGCTCCACCGCGCGCTCGACCACGAGCGTGGACACGCCGCCGAGCGCCAGTTCCGCCGCCAGCCACAGGCCGACCGGACCGGCTCCGACCACGATGACGTCATTTGACTGGGTTCCGTCTAGATTCATAGTAATCAACATACTCTCAATTGCGCCGGCACTACGATCGGGCCATGGCAACGCGGGAATACCGGTCGTCGGTGCGGGCCCGGCACGCGGAGGACACGCGGCGCACGATCGTCGAGGCGGCCGCGGAGCTGTTCGCCTCGCAGGGGTACGCGCGGACCAGCGTCGCCGCCGTCGCCGCCGCGGCGGGGGTCGCGGTGAACACCGTCTACACCAGCGTCGGGGGCAAACCGGCGCTGATCATGGCGTTGAGCGAGGACGGGGCCGAGGACACGACGGCGATCGAGACGGTGCGCCGGATCGAGGAGACCGACGACCCGGCGGAGATCCTGCGCCTCACGGCGTTCGGCACGGCGCGGGTCCGGCGCGCGCGGTGGCGGGTGCTCGCGATCCTGCTGGACAACCGGACGGCCGACCCCGACGTGGGCGCGGCGGCGGACGCGGCGACACGGGTGGTGCGCGACCGGCTCGACCTGGTGGCGGCGCGGCTGGTGGAGACCGGGGGACTGGCCGCGGGGCTGGACGTGGGGCGGGTGTCGGAGGTCCTGTGGTTCTACTTCGGGTTCGAGGCGTGGCGGACGGCGCGCGGCCTCGGCTGGGAGTGGGACGAGGCGGCCGCGTGGCTGGCGACGCAGGCGGCGAGCGCACTACTACCCGATCGAGTGACGTGACGTTTCCCCGCCGACCGGTGTCCTACCAGTGAAGACACCGGACGAAGGGAAGCACCATGCAGGTCCTACTAGGGTTCGACCGTGCTCAGCACCTCAGCCAGGCTGCTCCGGCTCGTGTCGCTGCTGTCGAGCCGTCCGTCGTGGACGAACGGCGAACTGGCGGAGCGGATGGAGGTCACCGACCGCACGGTCCGGCGCGATGTCGCGAAGCTGCGGGAACTCGGGTACGGCATCGACTCCGACCCCGGTCCGTGGGGCGGCTACCGGCTCGTGGGCGGGGCGAGGGTCCCGCCGCTGAGCCTGGACGACGAGGAAGCCCTCGCGGTGGTCGTGGCGTTGCGCGAGGCCGCCCTCAGCGGGGTGCTCGGCGGTGACCAGGCCGCCCTGTCGGCGTTGCTGAAGCTGCGCAGGCTGCTGCCGCCGCACGTCGCCGAGAGGCTCGGTGAACTCGACGCGTCGTTCGTGCACACCTCGCGCACCGATGCGGGCCACGTGGTGCCCGGAATCCTGCTGGAGTTGGCGTCCGCGTGTCGCAGGGGCGAGCGGCTGCGGCTGTCCTACCGCGACATGGAGGGCCGCGAGTCCGTCCGCGCCGTCGACCCGCACCGCCTCGTCCGGACCCGCCACCGGTGGTACGTCGTCGCCTTCGACGTGGACCGCGCGGCGTGGCGCACCTTCCGCGCGGACCGGGTCACCGACGCCCACCCGACCGGCACCCTGGTGGCCCTGACCGACCCACCGGACGCCGCCGCCCTGGTCGCTCGGATGCTCCTGAGCGACTACCCGCTCTACACCACCATCCGCCTGGACCTCCCGCTGCCCGAAGCCCGCCGAGTGGTCCCACCCCACCTCGGCAGCCACGAACCGGACGGCCCCACCGCCACCCTCGTCACGATCGGAGGCACCGACCCCCACCACCTGGCCACCTACCTCCTCAGCCTCACGACCCCGTTCACGATCATCACCCCCACCTCGGTCCGCGACGCCCTGCACCACCACGTCCAAGCACTCCTGGCCGCCAACCCTTGAAGCCGCTAACACGGTGGGGTGCCACTCGTTGTGGCTTCTCGACCCACGACCCGGCCCTGTTCACACCGGCATCGGCTGGGAAGACCTGCCCCAAGAGCGCGGTGTCAAACGCCTGGACTGGTTCCGCGCTGTGGTCGACTCCTCACCGACGGCAACACCGCTGACATCACCCAACTGCTGCCTCTGATCCAAGCCATCCCGCAATCCGCGGCCAACGCGGTCGCCCTCGCAGCCGTCCGGACACGGTTTCCGCTGACCGTGACGCCGGGCCGACATCCGTGAGCCGTTCCTGAGCCTGGCCTGCGCCTTGAACTGCTGATGACACCCCAACTCATTCTGATAGGAGCCTTCAGCTGTGTCGCCGGCACCGGCGAGACGGTGATCACAGCGGAGCCCGGTCCTGACCAGGACCGGAACTGTCCTGGTCGGGTTCTAGCGTCGGGATCACCGAATCGACGTGAGGAGCTGGACGAGGATGATCGACCACGTTTTTCTGACGGTCAGTGATGTGGAGCGCTCGGTCGCGTTCTACGAGGAGGCGTTGCGGCCGTTGGGGCTCGTGCACGCCATCGACTTCGACGGGTCCACCGGGCCGGAGGGGCATCCCGACCTGAAGGGCTTCGGGCGGGACGGGCGGTTCGTGCTGTGGCTGCGCGACGGCGTGGTCGAGGGGCGGGCCGCGCACGTCGGGTTCGTCGCCGAGGGGCAGGAGGCGGTCGACGCGGCCTACGCGGCGGCGATGGCGGCCGGTGCGACGGACAACGGCGGGCCCTCCGAGCGGCTCTACTACGGGCCCGGCTACTACGCGGCCAACGTGCTCGACCCCGACGGGTACAGCCTGGAGTTCGTCTACAAGGCGTGGCAGCAGGCGCCGGTGGCGGGTTGATGCCAACGGTCCACGGTGCTCCTCGATGATCCCTACCCTGGGTGGTTCGCAGTGGACCAGTGAGGAGTCGGGCAGTTGTCGAACGTCGTGATCATCGGGGGCACCACCGGAATCGGCCGTGAGCTGGCTGCGCACTACGCGGGGCTGGGGCACTCCGTCGTGCTGACCGGGCGGGATGCCGAACGAGCGGAGAAAGCGGCCGCCGAGATCGGTGGGGAGGTGCGGGGGATCGCGCTGGACCTCACCCAGCCGCACGGCGTGGTCGACGCGCTGGCCGACGTCGGCCAGGTGGACCGCCTCGCCCTTGTCGCCATCCACCGCGACCAGAACAACGTCAAGGAGTACGACGTCACCCGCGCGGTCGACCTCGTGACGCTCAAGCTGGTCGGCTACACGACCGTCGTCCACGCCCTGCTGGACCGCTTCACCCCGAACAGCTCGGTGCTGCTGTTCGGCGGCATGGCCAAGGACCGCCCGTACCCCGGCTCGACCAACGTGTCGATCGTCAACGCGGGCGTCCTGGGCATGGTCCGCACCCTCGTCTCGGAACTGGCCCCAGTACGAGTCAACTCGATCCACCCAGGCGCGGTCGGCGACAGCCCGTACTGGTCCGGAGCGGACACGATGCTCGAAGCCGTCCGCGCCCAGACCCCAACCGGCAGGCTGGCAACCATGGCCGAGGTGGTAAACGCCTCGGTCACACTCCTGGAAAACGCCGGCCTCAACAAGGTCAACCTCACCATCGACGGTGGCCTGACCTGACCCACCCACCACCCCCGGCCACCCCGATCCCCGGCCCGCCCAGCGCCCAAATCGGGGTCCGGCCGGGGACTTGGTGGTCGCTGACCCGATGGTCCGGTTGATCTTGAGCCAGGGGCAGGCCTGGTGATGGCGGCCCTGAGGTCCGGTCAACCGTCGTCAGTCGGCCACCAGGCGGCCAGGTGGTCGGTCGAGACGCGCCATCGCGGCCCCGGTGGTCACCGGCCTAGGAACCCAGGAGTCCGAGGGCCGCGACTGTCGATCGCAGGTCCGAGGGCTCGGCTGGTGGCTGGGCAGAGCTAGCCACCACGCCGAAGCTCGAACGCTCGCTGGGCTGAGAGCCGATTGACCGTGGGGCAAGGGCCTGGCTGGTGGTGCCCGGTTGGCCACTGGGCTGCGGTCAGTGGCCATGGAACCAAGACCCAGTCAGGTCGGCCAGCAGTTGGCCTGAAGTCAGGTTGATCACGGGGACCGATGGTCGGCTGAGGGTTGGTGATGGGTTGGGCCCCACTGGGTGGTGAGAGGGCGGCAGGGCGCAGGGCGGGATGGTGGCTGTCCGGTCGGTCTTTCTCGGACCGCAAACGTGCGGCCCCGACCAGGCATCGGCCGACAGGCGATCTCCCACTCGACCCCGAGTTCATCCGGACAACCGCCAGCCCAAGCCTGGGGTGGTGTCAGGGGTGGTGAGAGCGGAACAAGGCGCAGGCGGGTCGTGGTTGTCTGGTTGGCCTTCCTTGAACCGCGAACATGCGGCCCCAACTCGACATCGCGTCCTACCGACAGCCAATGGCCTAAGCCTGGGGTGGTGTCGGGCTGTGAGAGCGCAGCAGGGCGCAGGTCGGGTCGTGGTTGTCTGGTTGGGCTTCCTCGAACCGCGAACGTGCGGCCCCAACTCGACCAGAGTCCAACCGGACAGCCAATGGTCCAAGGGCTGGTGTGGAGTCCGGTGGTGGGGGCGCGGCGAGGCACAGGGCGGGCTGGTGGCTGTCCGATAGGCCTTCCCCGAACCGCAAACGTGCGGCCCTGACCCGCCACCGGCCGACCGGCAAGTCCCCACTCGACCCCGAGTCCGACCAGACAGCCAACCGGCCGAGCCCGGTGTGGTGTCGGGCGATGAGCGGGTTGCTGTCGGTTGCGTTCGGGGGTCGGGTGGTTGCTCTGGGTGGTCTGGTGGGGGGTAGACCGGTTGGGCTGTCTGTGGTGGGTGCGGATAGGGGTTGACGGTTGTCGACCGTGGTTGGTGACAATGCCGGGGTGGTTGTTGTGGCGGCCATTCGGGCTATCGGCGCGCGCGTACCTACCACCTTCGGCCGGTTCGCCACTACGGTCGGTTTCCGACGTGGGAGGTGATCATGGTGTGGAGATCCGCTGCCAGGACTTTGCGGGTCGTCGCGTTCGTCGTCGTGGGGGTCGTGACGATTCTCGGGCTGTTGCCCGTCGCCATCAACGTGGCCACCGGTGGGACCGCGCCCGCGGTGCTGGGGTCCGTGGTGGACTGGTTGTGGCCCATGATCGTCGTGCTCGTGGGCGTGATGGTCGGGCTCGTGGTGTGGGATCGGGGTAGTGGGCAAGGGGTGCGGTTCATCCCTCGCCGCCCAGGGCATCCGTCGCACCGGCTCGACGCGGTGGAGCGGGTCGAGAGCGAGGTGTTGCGGCGGCGGCACGGGTCGTTGGCCGAGCAGCTCGTGTCGAAGCTCGGGCTGACCCCTCCGCCGCACCCGGCGTTGCACCGGATCGACAGCGGGGCCCGGCCCGATCCGGACGAGCCGCCGTCGGGGATCGCGGAGGTGTTCGCGGAGACCCAGGAGGTGCTGCTCGTCCTCGGCACGCCGGGGTCCGGGAAGAGCACGTTGCTGGTGGACCTCTGCGCCGACCTGCTGAGCCGGGCGCGCGCCGACGAGGACCAGCCGGTGCCGGTGCTGATCGACCTGGCCTCCTGGTCCACGACGGCGTTGAAGCCGCGGGACCGCAGCCGGTCGACCAAACCCGAGGACTTCGTGGAGTGGCTGCTGCGCGAGGTGCAGCGCCGCTACCGGATCCCGATCGCCGTCGGGCGCGTGTGGCTCGCCGAGGGGCGGATGGCGCTGCTGCTGGACGGGCTGGACGAGGTGCGCGCCGACGACCGCGACCGGTGCGTCGAGCAGGTCAACGCGCTGGGCCAGCGGTCGGCCGTGCCGCGGATCGCGGTCGCCAGCCGGATCGAGGACTACGAGAACCTGAACGGCACCCTGCGCTCGCAGCACGCGGTGCGCGTGGAGCCGTTCGACCGCGAGCAGATCGAGGAGTACCTGGACTCGGTCAGCCCGCGCCTGGACGGGCTGCGCAGCGCGCTGGAGCGCGAGCCGGAGCTGTGGGGCGCGTTGACGACGCCGCTGGTCCTCGACCTGCTGGCGCTCACGTACCGGACCGGCCGAGTCGGCGAGGACGTGCCGACCGGCAGCGAGCGCGAACTGCTCGACACCTTCCTGGTGGAGATGATCGCCCGCGACTCCGAGTCGAGCTCCGCGCCGTCGCCGGAACGCGCTTTCCGGTCGTTGAGGTTCCTGGCCAGGCTCGCGGCGAGTCCACTGTGGAACGACCTGGTCGCGCGCGGCAGCCTGCCGAGTCGGGTCGCGTGGCTCGAACTGCTGCCCGCCACCCCGATCTGGCTGCTCTTCAACCGCGTCCAGCCCGCCGTGCTGGCGGGTGCGGTCGGGGCGTTGTCGGCGGTCGTGGGGGTGTGGCTCGGGCTGCTGTCGGGGCTGGCGACCGGGTTCTGCCTGACCGCGCTGGTGATCGTGGTGAACCACTTCCTGGTCACGCACCTGTTCGTGTTCAAGAGACCCGAGGGCGCGAAGACCCTCGGCGTCCTGCCGGCCCTCGCCGGACTGGTGGTGGGCGCGGTCGTCGGGCTCGTGCTCGGCGTGGTCGGCTCGTGGATCGGGTTGCTGCTGTTCCAGTTGCCGACGCCGGTGGCGTTCGCCGCCGTCATCGTGATCACGTTCCTGGTGACGTTGAGCGCGAGCGTGCACCTGGAGGCCGTGAAGGACGGGTCGTACTGGGCGGTCGCGGTGTCGCTGCTGCCCGCCGCCGTCATGGTGTGGACGGGTCCGTCGCGGGAACTGCTGGTAGGACTGGGGATAGGACTGCTGGCCGGGCTCTCGACCAGCCTGTTCGTCAGCGGGTTCTTCGGGGTGTGGCGGGCGCTGCACGTCGACCAGTCCAACGCCATGGTCGGCCGCGGCCGGTGGTGGCTGCTGGTCGCGCTGCCGATGGGCGGCGCGGGCGCGGTGCTCGGGACCGCGGTGGCCTACTGGCTCGGCGCCTCGCCGACCACCGCCGTGCTCGGCCCGATGACCGGCGTGCTGATCGGCCTGTTCAGCGCGCCGACGTCGGCGCGCGAGCACCTGCTGCCGTTCGAGCTGATCTCCACCGGCATGGCCGAGGCGCTGGCCCGGCCGCTGGTGCTGGGGGAGTTGCCGTTGCGGCGCAAGGCGTTGCTGCACTTCGCGGGCGCTCGGATGCTGTTGCTGCACGTCGAGGGGGAGTACCGCTTCGCGCACGCGCTGGTGCGCGACCACCTCGCCGCGTGCGATCCGGTCGAGCTCGGCGCGGCGGTCGAACGCCGCCGCGCCGAACTGGTCAAGGCCGAGTGAGGTCCGAGAGGAATCGGGCCCAGGCCTCAGGACGGAACGCCAGGGAGCCCGCGGTCCGGTTCTTCGTGTCGCGCACCCCGACCGCGGCGCCGGTGTGGTTGACCTCGACGCACGACCTGTCGGGGGTGCTGTAACTGGCTTTGTGCCAGCCGACTTCGACGCACGATTGGCTGGGGTTGCTGTAACTGGCCTTCTGCCACCCGGAGAACTCCTCGTCCTGCGGCGTCGGGTGGAACTCGGTCATCGGTCACGTTCCTTCCTGGATGTTCACCTCGCGAGCAGGAAGGTGCGGGATTGCTCGGGGCCGAGTGCGGCGGCCTTCTGCTGTTCCCAAACCTTGAGGTAGACGGACACCTCATCGAGCTCGGAGGTGACGTCGCCGTCCTCCACACCCTCGACGTGGACCACCTCCACGGGCGGCTCGCTCTCGAACCCGAAGATCGTGAAGTTGGACTCCTGGCCCCAGTAGTAGCCGACTTCCCACGGCACGACCTGGACCTCCACGTTGGGACGGTCGATCATCTCAGCGATGTGCTCCTTCTGACCACGTCGAATTGCGTCGCTGCCCGCCATGTTCGACATCCGCTCGAAAGCCGCCTGGTCGACGATGTACCAGAACTGCTTGGTCGGGTCGTCGAGGATGTGCTGGCGCTCCAGGCGGTTCACCGTCTCGCGCTCGATGTCCTCCACCGACAACGAGGGCCGCACCGAGCGGAACAGCTGGCGTATGTAGGCCTCTGTCTGGAGCATCCCCGGCACCGTCATCGCGTTGTGCTGCCAGAGGGAGTGGCAGCTCGTCTCCAGGTCGACGACCTCGCGCATGGTCCCGTGGAACCTGGCGCGCAACGACTTCGGCGAGTACCGGCCCTCGCGGCCGCGCGCCAGCTCCAGCAGGTCCTGCCGCAGGGACAGGTCGGTGCGGTAGCCGTTCAGCAGCGCCGTCAGGTCCGGGATCTTCACGCCGCTCTCGCCGCGCTCGATGTTGCCGATCTTGTTCTGCGTGCAGTCGAGCAGTTTGCCCGCCTCCGCCTGGCTCATCTCGCACGCGATCCGCAGCGCTTCGAGCTTGCGCCCGATGATGATGTTGACGACCCGCTTGGGGATGGCGGCGGTCATCGGGTCCTCCGTGTACGTACGTGAGCGTTACTTGTGATGACGGAAAGTAGCAGGCCACTCCGTTCCGTCAGGGGTGTAGCGGAGTTGGTTTCCCCAGTGGGGACGCGGGCCCGGCGATGACCGGTGTCGAAGCGCCGCAAGCGAAAGCGGTTGCCCAAGTTGGTGAGAGATATTCGACTCGACGACTCCCCGCGCACGACGAATCGCCCCCTGTGC
>NZ_JBHYHC010000183.1:0-14391 GCF_042738955.1 Umezawaea sp. NPDC059074 | reverse complement strand
GGTTGCTGCCGTCGTTGCTGGGCGACCGGACCAGCGGACCGGTGTTCCTCGCCGATCGCCGTCCCGGACCCGGCCGGATTCCCGCGCCCGCCGACCTGTGCCCGCACACCGGCCGCGGCAGGCTGTCCTACGAGCGGGCCGAGTACCTGTTCAAGCAGACGACGGGCGGCACCCTCCGACAGCTCAGGTGACCTCGGGCAGCATCACCTCGACCAGCAGGCCGCCGTCGGCGTTCGGCCGGGCCGTGACCGATCCCTGGTGGGCCGCGGCGATGGACCGGACCAGCGACAGGCCGAGCCCCGTGCCCTCGCTCGCGAGCCGTTCGCTGCGCAGCCTGCGGAACGGCTCGAACAGGCCGGGAACCTGCTCCGCCTGCACGGGTTCGCCGGTGTTGACCACGCGCAACGCAGGTGTGGAGCCGAGTTCGACGCGCACGGTCCCGCCGTGGTGGTTGTAGGCGATCGCGTTGCGGACCAGGTGCGACACCAGGTGCGAGAGCAGCACCGGGTCGCCCACGACGACGCGGCGCTGACCCGTGACGACCACCTCCACCTCCCGCGCCGCCGCCTCGTCCGCACACGACTCGACGACGGTGGCGACCACCTCGTGCAGCCGCACCGGTTCGCGGCTGCTGAGCCCGCGGTCGCTGCGGGCGAGCAGCAGCAGCCCGTCGATGAGCTTCTCGCTGCGCTGGTTCGTGTCGAGCAGGTGGTGTCCGAGCCGGGTGAGGTTCGGGTCGGCGTCCGGCGCGCCCATCGCCACCTCGATCAACGTCCGTTGCACTGCTAATGGTGTCCGCAGCTCGTGCGAGGCGTTGGCGACGAACCGCTTCTGGCTGTCGAACGCCCCAGCGAGCCGGTCGAGCATCCCGTCGAACGTGTCGGCGAGGTCCTTCAACTCGTCGTCTGGACCCTCGTGGTTGATCCGGCTGCTCAGGTTGTCCGCACCCAACTGGTGCGCGGTGTCGGTGATCGAGTTCAACGGCTCCAGCACCCGACTGGCCATGACCCACCCCAGCCACACCGCCAGCACGATCGTGATGACCAGCGCGATGGCCGACTGCACCAGCAGCGTGTTCAACGCCGACTCCCGGTAGTCCCGCACCGTCAGCGTGATCGCCGGCGGGACTCGGCCGACGTCCAGCGGGTACGCGGGCACGGCGGTCGCGGGCACGCCCTGCGCCGCGGCCGTGAAGGCGTTCGGGTCGGGCAGCGTGGCGGCGACCAGCAGGTAGTTGGTGACCAGCAGGGCGATGCCCGCCAGGGCGAAGAGGCCGCCGTACCAGGCCGTGAGCCTGGTACGGACCGACAGCCTCAACTCCCGCACGACGGGGACCGGAGCGCGTTCATGCGCCGATTCTCCCGGAAGAGGGCATAAGCGCCCGATAAGGCCGGATCAGCGGCCGTGGGTGATCGCACCGTGGGTGAACGTGGGCCGAGTGCCGGGGCTGACCCAGTGGGCGGTCAGCTCGCTGGAGGGGAAGAACTGGAGGAACCGCGAGTCCGACTGGGAGCGGTCCACGATGGACTTCTCCAGGATCAGCGAGTTGTACTGGTCGGCCGTGGTCTCCAGGGTGTTGGCGTTGAGCACGACCTCCTGCTGCCACTCGCGCGTCCAGCTCCGCACGCCCGGCAGCTTGCTGTGCTCGGGCGTGAGGCACTCCGCGGCGATGGCGTTCTCGCTGCTCGCCCAGATCCCGGTGCTGGTGTTGAGGACCAGGGTCTGGTTGCCGAACACGTGGCCGGGGGTGGGGATCAGGGCCACGCCGGGGCCGAGGAGGACACCGCCGTCGACGGCGAGGATGGACTCCGGACGCAGGTCCGCGAAGTGCTCGGCCTGGTACCACGGGCGTTGCAGCGGGTGCAGCGACCGCATGGCCGCGATCTCGTCGCGCTGGACGACCAGGCGGGCGTTGGGGAAGAACGGGGTCACGCGGCCGCCGAGGTCCGGCTGGTCGGTGGTGGTGCCCACCCAGCGCCGCAGGTCCTGCGTGTGCAGGTGGTCGAACACCAGGTAGTCGACCTCGTCCGGGCTGATGCTGAGCCGGGCCAGGTGGTCGCCGACCGACGGGTTGTCCGTGACCAGCAGGCGTTCCACGACGGACGGGGTCTTCTTGGCCAGCGCGGCGAAGTACGGCGTGTTGCGGCCCAGTTCGACGTCGCTCGGCTCGAACAGCAGCGTCCGACGGCGACCGTCGGTCTGCGTCCAGCGGATCACCAGCATCCGGTTGGTGATGGTGAGGAAGGGCGCGGGCGTCAGCGCCGCGCGGAACAGGCCGAACTTGGTCGGGTACGGCAGCGTCACCAGGTCGCACGTGGTGATGGAGGTCGGCGTGCCGCTGGAGGCGAAGTCGCGGCGGAAGTCGTCGGCCCTGGTCCGGATCCACTCCAGCTTCGCGCCGTAGCCGCCGCCCACGGCGGACAGGCCCTCGAACGTGGTCAGCGGGGTGCCGAACCCCGACAGGTCCGCGGCGTCGGGCAGCGTCACTTCAGCTCCTTGCGCGCGCCGAGGAGGGCCTTCACGACCAGCAGCCAGTTCTTGGGGCGCTTGAAGTCCAGCCCGCCGAGCAGTTGCTTGAGCATCGTCAGCACGTCGAAGTAGATGCGCTCGCACACCAGCACGTCGTCCTCGAAGAGGAAGTACGCGGTCATCCGCACCTTGAACGTGCTGCCGGTCGCCGGGATCGAGCCGAACGGCCCGAGGTGCGTGCCGAGCAGGTAGAACTCGCAGATCACGGCGTCGTCGCTGTGCCGCAGCTGGATCATCTCGTGGTGCTGGTCGGGGAACGCGGTGCGCGTGTCGGCGTAGTAGCCGCGCACCGCCTCGTTGCCGTCGTGCACGACACCGGTGGCGATCACCTCGTAGCGCGGGTGGGGGAACGTCGACAGCACGTCGTCCCACTGCTGGGCGACCTCGTCGTGGAAGTGGTCGAGGACGACCTTCTCCCGCGTGGCGCGGAGGGTTTCGGTGAGCATGGGCTGGGCATCTCCTCGGTGACTTACGCTGTAAGTACAACCACGGTGGCACTTACGGCGTAAGCTTGTCAAGACCGTCGAGGAGGACCATGGCTGCCCGTGTGCCGTTGACCAGGGACAGAGTCGTCGCGAGCGCGCTCGTGCTGGTCGAGAGGCACGGCGTCGAAGCGCTGAGCATGCGCAAACTCGCCGCGGAACTCGGCGTCGAGGCGATGTCGCTCTACAACCACGTCGCCAACAAGGACGACGTGCTCGACGCGATCACGGTCGTCGTCTTCGAGCGGATCGAACCGCCCACGCCGTCGGACGACTGGCGCGCCGACGCCGTGGCGCTGGCGGACGCCTTCCGCCGCGCCGCCCTGACCTTCCCGCGCACGGCGTCGCTGAGCCTCACCCGGCAGCTGCGGTCCGAATCGGCCCTGCCGTTGACCGAGGTCGCCCTGGACGTGTTGCGCCGGGCGGGGTTCGACGCCGAGCAGGCGGTGCACGCGCTGCGCGCCCTCCTCGCCTACGTCGTCGGCACGCTGCTGCGCGAGGTCGGTTCCAGCCCCGCGTTCGCCGGCCTGGACCCGGACGCCCGCGCGGACCGCGAGACCACCCTCGCAGGCGCGGGCCTGCCCCGCGTGGCCGAGTCCGCCGAGACGCTGTCCGCGTGCGTCCACGAGGACGAGTACCGGTTCGGCCTGACCCTGATGGTCGACGCGCTCGCCGCCCGCGTCCCGCTCACGCCGTAGCGGGGAAGACCCAGCGCCCCATGAGGGCGAACCGCACGACTCCCGCCACCGCGCTGGCGGCGATCAGCACGCCGAGCTCGTCCACGCTGCCGCCGGTGCCCGCGACCGTGACCGCGCCGGTCGTGATCACCAGCCCCAACCCGGTCACCACCAGGCTCTTGAGGTGGCCGCGCAGGGCGATCGGCCCGGTGACGCCGAACGTCACCCGGCCGTTGGCGATGGTCCCGGTCACGGTTGTCAACGCGGTGGCCACCAGGCTCGCGGCGGTCGTGGGCAACGCGGTCCGGAACGCCAGGTACACGCCGAGGAACAGCACCGTGTTGAGGACCCCCACACCGGCGAACCGCGTCAACCGGTGGAACCAGGAGGTGGGTGCGGTGGTGGTCATGGGGTGAACCCTGCCGCCCGGTCCTCTTCGGACGCTGTGCCCTCCCTGTGAGTCCCCTGTGCGGGTTTAGCATCCGGTGCATGTCACGCCGGGAGCAGATCAGGATGACCCAGGACGAGGTTCGGGCGTTCCTCGACGAGGAGCGGGTGGTCACGGTCGCCACCACCAACCCCGACGGGCGGATCCACCTCGTGCCGCTCTGGTTCGTGCGGCAGGGCGACACCGTCGAGGGGTGGACCTACGGCCGGTCGCAGAAGGTGCTGAACCTGCGCCGGTCGCCGCTCGCGACGCTCCAGGTCGAGGCGGGGGAGACCTACGACCAGCTGCGCGGCGTGACCCTGGAGTGCGACGTGGAGCTGCTCGTCGAGCCGGACGAGGTGGCGCGGATCGGGGCGGCGGTGACCGCCCGCTACACCGGCCAGACCGGACCCGACGTGGAGGCGTTCGTGCGGGCGCAAGCGGCGAAGCGGGTGGGTCTGAGGTTCACCGCCACCGGCACCACGAGCTGGGACCACCGCAAGCTCGGCGGTGTCTACTGAAAGTCCGGCAGGCGGCGGGCGACGTCCTCCGGTGACGGCATGGCGGCGATCTCCTCGGCGAGGACGCGCGCGGCGTCCCGGTGGGCGTTGCGGCTGTGCGGCAGCAGCGCCCTGACCTGGTCGGCGATCGCGTCCGCGCTCGCCTCGTCGCCGAGCAGCCGCAGGCCCGCCCCCGCGCCGACGACGGCCTCGGCGTTCGCGAACTGGTCGGCCCCCTGCGGCAGGAGGAGCTGGGGAGCGCCGACGGCGAGCGCGCCGAGCGTGGTCCCGCTGCCGCCGTGGTGCACGACCACGTCCACGTCCGGCAGCAGGTCGGCCTGCGACACCCACGAGCGCACCGTCACGTTCGACGGCACCGCGCCCAGCTCCTCGGGCCGGATCCTGCCGGTGGCGACCACCACGTGCACGTCCAGCGCGGCCAACCCCCGGATGGCGGTGCCGAGCAGCTCGGCGGAGCCGAACGCGGTGCCCAGCGTCAGGTACACCACCTGCTGCCCACCCCACGTCAGCGGCGCGGAGGGCGGCGAGAACGGCACCGGCCGCAGCGGAACGCGCGGTTCGGCCAGGAAGTCCGGGTCCTGCAACGACGGCGGGCAGATGTCGACGTGCGGACGGCCGGGGGCCTCGGCGTTGCGCGTCGGCAGGTCGAACCCGATGCCCGCGGGGATCATCCGGCCGAACCCGTGCCACAGGCCGGGAATCCCGGCGCGGTGCGCGGCGACCGCTGCACCCGGCAGGCCCCACTCGTGCACCACCAGGTCCGGCTTGAGCCGCGCCAGCTCCGGTTCGAGGTCCTCGGGGTAGATCTCGTAGAAGGCGTCCGCCGGGCGGAACGGGCGCAACCCGTTGGCGGCCAACGGCTCGTGCACGGCATCGCCCACCGCGAAGTGCACCTCGTGCCCGGCGTCGCGCGCGGCGATCGCGAGGGGGATCAGCGGGTAGGTGTGGCCGACGGACGCCAGGCTGGCGAACAGCACGCGCATGGGCCGAGCCTAGAGGCACGGGCGTGCGCGGCTCGTGCGACGTATGGTCGCCGGTAGGTGACGACGGCGGATCGGTGGTGGTCGTGCGGACTCGTGGTCTCTGGCGGTGGGCTGTCGTCGGCGCGGCGGCGGCCCTCGTCGTGGGTGTGCCCGCGGTCGTGGTCGCCGTGACGACGCCGTCCGGCACGGTCGACGCCGCGGCGTTGCGCGACCGCGTCGCCCGGTCCGCCGACCAGGCCTACCAGGGGGTCGCGGTGGTCCGGGGCACCTCGGCGCTGCCCGCGCTGCCCAAGCTGGAGGACGTGACCGCGCTGCTGACCGGCGTCACGACGGTCCGGTCGTGGTACCGGTCGCCGGAGCGGTGGCGGTTCGACGTGGTGTCGACGGCGGGTGAGCGCGACACGTACCGGGCGCCCGGCGGCGAGTTCGTCTGGGACTACGGGGCGAACCAGTTGACGCAGCTGATCGGCACCCCCGCCGTGCGGCTGCCCCGCGCGGGCGACCTGGTGCCGCCGGAGCTGGCGCGGCGGCTGCTGGCCACCGCCGCGGGCGATGTCGTGACGGCGTTGGACGCGCGGGAGGTGGCCGGTCGCCGAGCGGACGGGCTGCGGCTCGTGCCCGCCGACCCGGACACCACGATCGGCCGCGTCGACGTGTGGGCCGACACGGAGACCGGCGTTCCCCTCCAGGTCGAGGTCACCCCACGCGGAGCGGACCGACCGATCCTCACCACAGCGTTCGACCGGTTCACCCCCGGCGCGCCGGACGACGGCGTGCTCGTCCCGGAGTTGGCCCTGGGCGCCGGATTCACCGCTGTGGACGCGCCGGACGTGGCGGGCGCGCTCGGGTTCCTCGGCGGTGATCCGCCGCAGGCGAGCCTGGCCGGACGGCCGCTGCGGCAGGCCGACGGGGCCGGGGTGCGGGGCGTCGGCGTGTACGGGGCGGGGTTGGCGTCGTTCGTGGCGCTGCCGGTGCCACGCGAGGTCGGCTCCGCGGTCGCCGACGCCGGGACCAAGGCGGGCGCGGGGGACGTGACCGTGCCGCAGGGGCGGATCGTGTCGCTGGCGGTGCCACCGCTGTCCGTCGTCATCGCCCGGTCGACGGTCGCCCGCCGCTGGTACCTGCTGGTGGGCATGGTGGACACCTCAGTGCTGCGGTCCGCAGCGACCGAGCTCATCGCGCAGCCCAGGCGTGGCCGGTGATCAGGACTCGCGGGCTGACCAAGCGGTACGGCCGGATCGTCGCCGTGGACTCGGTCGACCTGGACGTGGCGGAAGGCGACCGGTTCGGGTTCCTCGGACCGAACGGGTCGGGCAAGACGACCCTCGTGCGGATGCTGCTCGGCCTGGTGCACGCGACCGCCGGGTCGATCGAGGTGCTCGGCGAACCGATGCCCAAGGCCGCGGCCAAGGTGTTGCCGCAGGTGGGCGCGCTGGTCGAGGGGCCCGCCGCGTACCCGCACCTGTCGGGCCGACGCAACCTCGCGCTGTTCGACGCCGCCGGGCCCGGCGTGCGACGCGGGCGGGCCGACCGGGTCGACGACGCGCTCGCGCAGGTGGGACTGTCGGGAGTGGACGGGCGGCCGGTGTCGGCGTACTCGTTGGGGATGCGGCAACGGCTCGGGCTGGCCGGTGCGCTGTTGCGCGCGCCGAGGCTGCTGATCCTGGACGAGCCGACCAACGGGCTGGACCCCAAGGGGATCCGGGAGATCCGCGACCTGCTGACCGCGGTGAACGCCCGCGGGACGACGGTGTTCCTGTCCAGTCACCTGCTCAGCGAGGTCGAGCTGCTGTGCACCCGCGTGGGCATCGTGGACCGGGGGCGGCTGGTGGTGCAGGACGACCTGGAGTCGTTGCGGGCGTTGACCGGGAGGGTGCTCGTGCGCACCCCGGACGCGGCCGAGGTGGTGGCGGAGCTGGACGGGCGGGTGGTGGAGCGCGACGGCGACGCGCTGGTCGTGCGGCACGCCGACGTGGCCGGGTTGAACGCCCTGCTGGTCGGCAAGGGCGTGCGGGTGGAGGCGATCGAGGCGGAACGCCGGACGTTGGAGCAGGTGGTGCTGGAGTCCACCGGAGACAGCGGCGACCGGGTGGACGGTGGTCGTCGGTGATCGGCGTCGAGTTGCGGAAGTTGGCGCTGCGGCCGCGGGTGTGGCTGAGCATCGCGCTGCTGTGCCTGCTGCCCGCGCTGGTCGCGGTGCTGCTGGCGGTGTCCGACCTGGCCCCGCCGCCGGGGCAGGGCGGGGCGTTCCTGTCGGCGGTGCTGGACAACGGGGCGCTGTACCCGGCCGCGGCGCTGGCGATGGTGCTGCCGGTGTTCCTGCCGTTGGCGGTGGCGGTGTTCGCTGGCGACGCGATAGCGGGGGAGGCGGCCACCGGGACGCTGCGGTACCTGCTGGTGCGGCCGGTGGCGCGGGTGCGGGTGCTGGTGGCGAAGCTGGTGTCGCTGGCGGTGTTCACGGTGCTGGCCGTCGTGCTGGTGGTGGTCAGCTCGCTGGTGGTGGGGCTCGTCCTGTTCGGCACCGGCGCGGAGGCCGTGGGACAGGCCGGGGCGGTGACCTCGCTGTCGGGGATCACGCTGGAGCCCGCCGAACTGGCGCTGCGGCTGCTCGCGGCGATCGGGTACATCGTGGTGTCGATGGTGGGGTTCGGCAGCATCGCGCTGTTCTTCTCGACGCTGTCCGACTCGGCGATCGGGGCCGCACTGGCGGCGCTCGCGGTGCTGATCGCCAGCTCGATCATGGAGGCGTTGCAGGCCGCGGCGACGATCAAGCCGTACCTGCCGACGAACTACTGGCTGTCGTGGATCGACTTCTTCCGCGACCCGGTGTTCTGGACCAACATCGACCGCGGCCTCGTGCTCCAGGCCTGCTACATCGCCCTGTTCTTCGGCGCGGCGTGGGCGAACTTCGCCTCGAAGGACATCACCAGCTAACGCGCGCAGGCGGTCGGGGCCCGGTCCAGCGGTGCGAGGTCGGTGAGGGCGCGCAGCACCAGCGCCGTCACGGCCGGGTCGGTGGGCAGTTGCGAGTGGGCGACGACCGCGTCCGGGCACACCTGCTGGAGGGCCACGTTGACCGCGCCGGTCAGCCGGGCCGAGTCGGGTGGGAGGACCGTCTGGTCGTTCTCCGTCCAGATCGACAGCCACGGCAGCGCGGCGGGGACGGGGTCGCGGTCGGCTTCGGTGAGCAGGGTGCTGCCCGGCGTGAGCTGGGCGCACGCGACCGGGCAGGCGCCGGGGACCAGCGCGCCGCCCTCGCCCGCCAGGCGGGTGCCGTGCAGCGGGGAGCCGAGGGTGACGACGCGGCGGGCCGCCCGCGCCGCGTCGGGGTCGGTCAGCCAGAGGCGCACGACCACGCCGCCCGCGGAGTAGCCGACCAGGTCGACCGAGGGGGCGCCCGCGTCCACGGCCGTGTGCACGGCGTCGTCGAGCACCTTGGCCTGGGCTTTCAGGTCACCGGTGCCGTCGCCGGGCAGTGTCAGGACCGTCGCGTCCCGGCCGGTGGCCCGCAGCCGGTCGGCCAGCGCGGACAGGGAGGCCCGGTCACCGCCGTAACCGGGCACCAGCAGCACCGTGCCCGGCCGGTCCTGGGTCGCGGTGGGGAGGTCGTCGCTGCGGATCGCGGTGAACCCGACCGCGACCGCGCCGAGCAGCACGACCGCCGCGAGGACGGCCACGAGCCTGCGCCGAGGCGCGCTGAGCGACGACCACCAGACCCGCATGACCCCATGGTGCACCGAGGGGGTGTGGTGATCCCGTCAGGCGGACTCGTTCGACGCCGACCACTCCGCCAGGTGGGCGGCCACCCGGTCGGCCTCCGGGACGCCCAACTCCTGGAAGATCGTCAGGCTCAGCTCCCAGTGCAGGCGCGCGGCCTCGGGGTCCTCCTCCACCACGGCGTGGCCGAGACCGAGGTGGGCGCGGGCCTGCTGGTGGCGGTCGCCGATGTCGAGCGCGGAGGTCAACGCCCGCTGGTGGTCGCCCTCCGACGGCAGGCCCGCGGCGCGGTGGGCCTCGCCGACGTCGTTGAGGACGCTGGTCTCCTCGGTGCGGTCGCCGATCTCACGGGTGATCGCCAACGCCCGCCGCAGGTGCTCCAACGCCTCGGTGTGCTCGCCCGCGTCGCTGAGGACCATCCCCAGGTTCGCCAGCACTTGGGCCTCCCGGTCGCGGTCGGCCAGTTCCAGCATCAGCGCGAGCGCCTCGCGCTGGCTCGCCATCGCCTCGTCCAGCCTGCCCAGGCGGTGCAGGATGATCCCGAGGTGGATGAGCGTCTCGCCCTCGCTCCACCGGTCGCCGAACTCGCGCATGATCACCAGCGCCTCGCGGCAGTGGTCGAACGCCTCGTCGTAGCGGCCGAGCCGTTCGCACACCAGCCCGAGGTTGCTCAGCGTGGTGCCCTCGCCGCGCCGGTCGCCGATCAGCCTGCACAGGTCGAGGTCCTGCCGGTGGTGGTCGACCGCCTCCAGGTAGCGGCCCATCCGGTCGTAGAGCAGGCCGAGGTTGCCGAGCACCGCCGCCTCGCCCTTGCGGTCGCCGATCTCCCGGAACAGCGCCAGCGCTCCCTGGTAGTGGTCGAGAGCCTGCGGGAGCCTCCTGGCCTGCCAGTGCGCGGTGCCCAGGCACTTGAGCACCTCGGCACGGGCGGGAGCGTCGCCGTGGGCGGTCGCGGCTCGCAGGGCCGCGTGGTGCGTGCTGATCCAGTCGTCCACGTGTCCGCGGATGAAGTAGAAGCGCCACAACGACCGCGTCAACCGCCAGCTGTGCGCGTGCGGCCCGTGTTCGGCGGCGTGCAGCACGGCCGCGACCAGGTTCGCGTGCTCGGCGTCCAGCCACGCCACGGCCTCGCCGCCGTCGGCGAAGCTCGGGGCGTCGGCGGGCGGGTGGTCGACGGGAGAGTCGTCCGCCCGCGGACCGAGGTGGCCGCCCGCGGCGGTGGCGGTGTGCAGGTAGAAGTCCAGCAGCCGGGTCACCGCCGCGGTCCGGTCCGCCTCGGACTCCTCCTCCAGCGCCACGGCCAGCGCGTGGTCGCGCAGCAGGTCGTGGAACCGGTAGCGGCCCGGCGTCGGCTGGTCGAGCAGGTGCACGTCGACCAAGTCCTCCAACAGCCCATCTGCCTCGTCCACGCCGGACCCGATCAGCGCCGCGGCGTCGAAGGCGTCGAAGTCCGCTCCCGGCGCCAACCCGAGCAGCCGGAACAGCCGCCGCCGGTCGTCGGCGAGGTGGTCGTAGGACAGCGCGAACGCGGCGGCGACGCTCCGGTCGCCCACCGATAACTCCGACAACCCCTGCCGCAGGCGTCGGGCGAGGTGGGCCACCGTCCACGCGGGACGGCTGCGCAGCCGTGCGGCGGCGATCCGCAGTGCCAGCGGCAGCCTGCCGCACAGCTCCACCACCTCGTCCACGGCCTCGGGTTCCCGCGCCGGCCGGTGGTCGCCCACGACCGTGCCGAACAACGCGACCGCGTCCCGGTGGGGGAGCAGGTCCAGCGACAGCACCCGCGCGGTCTCCAGGTCCAGCAGCCGTCGCCTGCTGGTGATCAGCGTCAGCGCGCGGGACGTGCCCGGCAGCAGCGGCCGCACCTGGGCGCTGTCGGCGGCGTTGTCCAGCACCACGATCGCCCGCCGCCCCGCCAGTTCCGACCGCCACAGCGCCGAGCGTTCGGCGAGGTCGGCCGGGATCCGCTCACCGGGCACGCCCAGTGCGCGCAGCAGCGTGTCCAGCGCGGCCAGCGGTTCGACGGCGGCGCGGTCGACGGCGTGGCCTTGGAGGTCGACGAACAACTGCGCGTCCGGGTAGCGGTCCACCAGCAGGTGCGCGAGGTGCACGGCGAGCGTGGTCTTCCCGACGCCCGCCATGCCGTCGATGGCCTCGATCACCACCGCGGTCGGCGACCCCACCTCCTCGGGGACGGCCGCGAGCACGTGGCGCAGCTCGGCGTCGCGGCCGGTGAAGTCGGCGAGGTCGCCGGGCAGGTCGTTGCGCGGGGCCTGTCGGGGCTCGGGTTCGGCCGGGTCGACCTGGCCGCGCAGGATCGCCTCGTGCAGGCGGCGCAGCCGGGGGCTGGGGTCGCTGCCCAGCTCGTCGGTCAGCCGCCGCCGGGTCCGGTCGAAGTGCTCCAGGGCGTCGGCCTGGCGGCCCGACTGGTAGAGCGCGAGCATCAGCTGCCCCGCCAACCGCTCGTCCAACGGCTGTTCCGCCGTCCGCGCCAGCAGGTCCGGGAGCACGTCCGCGTACCGGCCCAGCGCGAGCACGACGTCGTTGCGGTCCAGTTCGGCCGTCAGGCGTTCCCGGTCCAGCTGCTCGCGGACCATCGCCAGCCACGGCGTGTCCAGACCGGCGAACGCCTCCCCGCGCCATAGCCCCAACGCCTCGTCGAACAGCTCCGGTTCGCCGGTCGCACGGGCACGCGCCACGAGCGTGCGGAACCGGTGCAGGTCGATCGACCGCTCGTCCGCGGTCAACACGTAGCTGCCGGACCGGCGGGTGATCGTGGCGATCCCCGCGAGCGCCTGCCGGACGCGGGTCAGGTAGCTGTGCAGCGTGCCGACGGCCCGTTCCGGCGCCCGCTGACCCCACACGCGGTCGACGAGCTGGTCGACCGTGACGGGCCTGCCCACGTCCACGAGCAGCGCGGCGAGCACGCACTGCTGGCGCGCGGGGCCGACGTCGACCCGGACGCCGTCGACGAACGCCTCGACGACCCCGAGCACGCGCAGGCTCGTGCGGGTTTCGTCGACGGGCGGCACGGTTCCCGGCATAGCGCCTCCGACCTGTCGATTCAAGCGGAACACAAGGATCACGCACCCCCGGCGCAGCACTGTGGTCGGGGGCGGTCCGGAACCGCCCCCGGAGACCGGCCTACCGCGAGGAGGAACGATGAGCACGGCAGTGATCCGCATCGGGGGCGGGGTGTCCGGGGCGACAGTGCCGATCATGGCCGCGCCGACGACCTGACCACGCGGTCCGGGGCGGTGTGACGCACCCCCTGCCCGGCGGGGTGTGTCGGACCGCGCCCACCGCGGTCGCGCTTCCTAGCGTCGTGTCCACCACGACCACTCCGGAAGAAGCGACCATGAACTCGGCTGTGCGCCGTCCACCGCGGATGAGCCGCGCCGTCACCCTCGTGCTGGCCGTCGCGTGCGGGCTGACGGTGGCGAACCTGTACTACTCGCAGCCCCTGCTCGACCTCGTCGCCGTCACGTTCGGCGTCAGCCAGGGCGCGGCGACCGCGGTGGTGACGCTGACCCAGGCCGGGTACGCGCTCGGGCTGCTGTTCGTGCTGCCGCTCGGCGACCTCGTGGAGAACCGCACGCTGGCGTCGCGGACCCTGGTCGGGACGGCGTTGGCGTTGCTGCTGACCGCCGTGTCGCCGGTGTTCGGCCTGTTCCTGGCCGCGTCCGTGCTGGTCGGCATCACGAGCGTCGTCGCGCAGGTGCTCGTCCCGCTCGCCGCGAACCTCGCTCCGCCCGAGGAGCGCGGCGCGGTCGTCGGCCGGGTGATGAGCGGGCTGCTGATCGGCATCCTGCTGGCGCGCAGCGTCTCCAGCCTGGTGGCGGACCTGCTCGGCTGGCGGGCCATCTACTTCCTGTCGGCGGCGGTCATGGTCGCGCTCGGCTTGGCACTGCTGAAGATGCTGCCCAAGAGCCCGCCGACCCACACCGCGAGCTACGGCTCCCTGCTGGCGAGCCTGGGCGAACTCGTGCGCCACGAGCCCGCGCTGCGCCGTCGTGCCCTCTGCCAGGCGACCCTGTTCGGCGCGTTCACCGCGTTCTGGACGGCCATCGCCTACGAGCTGATCGGCGAGCACGGGTTCAGCCAGCGGGAGATCGCGCTGTTCGCGCTCGTCGGCGCGGGCGGGGCGCTGGCCGCGCCCATCGCGGGCCGGATCGCCGACCGCGGCAACGGGCGGCTCGCCAGCGGCGCGGCCCTGCTGCTCGCCGGGCTCACGTTCGTGCTCTCGCTGACCGGGCACGCGAGCGTGCCGCTGCTCGGGCTCGCGGCGGTGCTGCTGGACTTCGCCGTGCAGTTCCACCAGGTACTGAGCCAGCACGAGATCTACGCGCTGCGCGCCGACGCGCGGGCCCGGATCAACACCGTCTACATGACCACGGTCTTCGTCGGCGGCGCGGTGTCCTCCGCCGTCACCGGCCTGCTGCACCACGCCTACGCCTGGACCGGCGCGTGCGTGTTCGGCCTGGTGCTCTGCGCGATCGGGTTGTCGTTGTGGGCCAACGGCTTGCGCTCGGCCCGCGTGGCCACCGGGTGAGCCCTGTCGGGCGGCGGGCGGACGGGGCTGCGAGAGTGGCGGGTGCACCGCCCGTCACCGAGAGGGAGTCCCGTTGTCCTTGCCACTGCCCGACGAGCTGGTCAAGCTGCTGCGCCGGCCCAGCCCGTGCTTCCTCGCCACCGTCATGCCCGACGGCTCGCCCCAGCTGACCCAGACCTGGGTGTCGACCGACGGCGAGCACATCCTGATCAACACCGTCGAGGGCTTCCAGAAGACGAGGAACGTCGCCCGCGATCCGCGCGTGGCCGTGAACATCGCCGACCCGGACGACGTCACCCGCTACTACGGGGTGCGGGGCCGGGTGGTCGACGCGACCACCGAGGGCGCCGCGGCGAGCATCGACGAGATCGCCTTCAAGTACCTCGGCACGCCCTACCCCAACTACGGCGGCCGCCCGCAGACGCGGGTCCTGCTGACCATCGAGGTCGACTCCGTGGCGCACGCGCCGCGGGACTGACCCTCCCGTGTGGAGCCTCCGAGGA
>NZ_JBHYHC010000182.1:0-14775 GCF_042738955.1 Umezawaea sp. NPDC059074 | reverse complement strand
GATGGGTCGGGTGCCGGGGGGAGCGACGCGCCCCCCCCCGGCACCGCGTTTCAGGGCGGCGGCAGGGAAATCGGGGTGCCTGCCCCGCCGCGGCGCGGTCCGGCGGGGCAGACGTCCGCGCTGCTCACAGCACGGGGCAGGGGTCGCGGGTGGTGTTCGACAGCGGGTGCAGGAAAGCTGGGAGCGCTCCCAGGTGGGAAGGACTTTAACCAGAGGGAAACGTGCGCGAAAAGACCCGAAGGCCGCGAAAAGGCGGCCGCCGTCCCGGTGTTCAGACACTCGCTGTCGCGAAAGTCGGCCGAAAACCCGGTCTTCGGGCAAGTGAGACGGCGATCGGTCTACGCACAGCTACATCCGGTGGGTGGACAGGGTCGCGTTAGGCCGTTCGAGACCCGTCCGAATGCGATTTCCGTGACGGTGGTGTTGATGTTGCGGCTTTCCTGAATTGCGCCGATCGGCCGTTGGGGTGCGCGTCCGGTCGGCGCAGGAAATGCCCGGTCCATTGCGTTTTCGTGGTGTCTGGCCCTAACTTGGGAGCGCTCCCAGAAACGTTCCGGAGGTTCCGCAATGACGCGCACTCCGTTCTCCCCTGTGCACGACGCCGCCGAGGCCTGCCGGAGCAGACCCGCGTTCCGCTGATCAGCCTGCCGCCTGCCGCGTCCCGCCAGTCCGCACGACCGAAGCGATCGAAGCACGGGCACGCCCCGTCCCTTCGGCGCTCACCCCTGCACGGGTCGACGCCGACCCGAGATCGAGGAGGACCGAATGAGGAACAGGGGCAGAGCACGTCCGCTCCTCAGGCGACCGTTACCGGGACTGACCGTCGTGGCGCTGATCGTGGCGTCCGTGCTGCCCGCCACCAGCGGGGTGGCGCAAGCGGCGGTCGCCTGCACGGTGAACTACCAGATCACCAACGAGTGGAACAACGGCTTCGGGGCGACCGCCACCATCCGCAACGAGGGCGACGCGATCACCGGGTGGAACCTGACCTGGAACTTCGCCAACGGCCAGCAGGTCACCCAGGGCTGGAACGGCACGTTCTCCCAGTCCGGCACGAAGGTCACCGTCACCGCGCCCGACTGGGGCCGCACCATCCCGGCGGGGGGCAGCGCGCAGGTCGGGTTCAACGGCAGCAAGGGGTCCACGAACGCCGTGCCGACCGACTTCGCGGTCAACGGCGTGGCCTGCACCGGTGCCAACAAGGCTCCGACGGTGTCCCTGACCAGCCCCGCCTCCGGGGCGACCTACACCGCGCCGGGCACGATCCCGCTCGCCGCGTCCGCGTCCGACACCGACGGCACGATCGCCAAGGTCGAGTTCTACAACGGCGACCAGCTGCTGGCCACCGACACGGCCGCGCCGTTCGCCGGGTCGTGGAGCGGGGTGCCGGTCGGGGACTACTCGATCAGCGCCCGCGCCTACGACGACAAGGGCGCCGCGACGAGCTCCACGCCCGCCGCGGTGAAGGTCCTGTCCGGGCCCGCGGTGCTGGCCTCGCCGAACGCGCTGAGCGTGAAGCAGGGCGGCACGGGCACGTTCGGGGTCTCGCTGGCGATCCAGCCGACGTCGCCGGTCACGGTGACGGTGGCGCGGGCGTCGGGCAGCTCCGACCTCACGGCGTCGCCGACCACGCTGACGTTCAGCACGTCGAACTGGGCCACCAAGCAGAACGTCACGGTGACCTCGGCGGCCAACGGCGGCGACCTCGGCACGGCCACGTTCTCGGCGTCGGCCAGCGGCCAGACGGCGGCGTCCGTGGTGGTCAAGGAGATCTCGTCATCCACTTCGGACTTCAACCAGGCGTTCCTCGACCAGTACAACAAGATCAAGGACCCGGCGAGCGGCTACTTCCGCAAGTTCGGCGACCTGCTGGTGCCCTACCACTCGGTCGAGACCCTGATGGTCGAGGCGCCGGACCACGGCCACCAGACGACGTCGGAGGCGTTCAGCTACTACCTGTGGCTGGAGGCCAGCTACGGCCGGATCGCCGGTGACTGGGCCCCGTTCAAGGCGGCGTGGGCGTCGATGGAGAAGTTCATCATCCCCGCCACCGCGGACCAGCCGACCAACTCCAAGTACGACCCGTCCAAGCCCGCCACCTACGCGCCCGAGCACCCGCGGATGGACCAGTACCCGTCGGTGCTGGACGCCAACGTCAAGGTGGGCGCGGACCCGATCGCCAACGAGCTGAAGTCGGCCTACGGCACCAGCGACATCTACGGCATGCACTGGCTGATCGACGTCGACAACACCCTCGGCTTCGGGCGTTGCGGCGACGGCACCACGGCCCCCGCCTACATCAACACCTACCAGCGCGGGTCGTCTGAGTCGGTGTGGGAGACCATCCCGCAGCCGTCCTGCGACACGTTCAAGCACGGCGGCCCGAACGGCTACCTGGACCTGTTCACCAAGGACGCGTCCTACGCCAAGCAGTGGAAGTACACCAACGCCCCGGACGCCGACGCGCGCGCGGTGCAGGTGGCGCTGCTGGCGCAGACCTGGGCCACCGCGCAGGGCAAGGCGGGCGACATCGCGTCGGAGATCAAGAAGGCGTCCAAGATGGGCGACTACCTCCGGTACGCCATGTTCGACAAGTACTTCAAGAAGATCGGCAACTGCGTCGGGGCCTCCGCGTGCGCGGCGGGCACCGGCAAGGACAGCGACCACTACCTGATGTCCTGGTACTACGCGTGGGGCGGAGCCACCGACACGTCCGCCGGTTGGGCGTGGCGGATCGGTGACGGGGCCTCGCACCAGGGCTACCAGAACCCGCTGGCCGCGTACGCGCTGGCGAACACCGCGGCGCTGAAGCCGTTGTCCGCCACCGGGCAGGCGGACTGGGCCAAGAGCCTCGACCGGCAGCTGGAGATGCTCCAGTTCCTCCAGTCGGCCGACGGGGCCATCGCGGGCGGTGTCACCAACAGCTGGGAGGGCAGCTACGCCACACCGCCCTCCGGCACGCCGACCTTCTACGGCATGTACTACGAGCCGCACCCGGTCTGGCACGACCCGCCGAGCAACCGGTGGTTCGGCTTCCAGGCGTGGGGGATCGAGCGCACGGCCTCGCTCTACCAGATGACCGGGGACGCGCGGGCCAAGAAGATCCTCGACAAGTGGGTGCCGTGGGCGATCGCCAACACCACGGTCGGCACGAACGGGAACTTCCAGATCCCCTCGGACATCGAGTGGACCGGCGCGCCGGACACCTGGAACCCGAGCAGCCCCGGCTCGAACGCGAACCTGCACGCCAGGGTGCTCAACTTCAGCACGGACGTGGGCGTGGCGGCGTCGTACGCCAAGACGCTGCTCAACTACGCGGCCAAGTCCGGCAACGCGCAGGCCAAGTCGGTCGGCGAGGGACTGCTGACGGCGCTGCTGGCGCACCAGGACGACAAGGGCATCGCGGTGCCCGAGACCCGGACCGACTACAACCGGTTCGACGACAAGTACAACGCCACGACCGGTGAGGGCGTCTACGTCCCGTCCGGGTGGACCGGGAAGATGCCGAACGGCGACGTGATCGACCAGAACTCCACGTTCCTGTCGATCCGCTCGAAGTTCAAGAACGACCCGGAGTGGCCGAAGGTCCAGGCCTACCTGGACGGCGGGGCGGCCCCGACGTTCACGTACCACAGGTTCTGGGCGCAGGCGGAGATCGCGACGGCGTTCTCGCTGCACACCGAGCTGTTCGGGTAGCACCGGACGGTCGCCGCCCCCCGAACCCGGCAGGCGGGGGGCGGCGGTCCGGGGCCCGAGCACGCGCACGCGTCGCCGCCACCGGCGTGTTCTGTCCTGTGTGGACTTTGCCGCGCGCATTTTTCTGACGCGATTAACCGTTGTGGCACAAGGGGTTTCGAATACTTCGAACGCTGATGAGTTAACCGGTTCAGTCCTTGACGGGCGCGAGTCGGCGGTGCTCCCATGGTGGAGCCGCCGCAGTCGAGAAGGAGCACTCGTGCGATATCCCCTGCACTGGGCGAGGGTCGTGCGCGCCGCTGTCGCGGTGCCGCTGCTGCTGAGCGCGCTCGTCGTCGTGGAAGGAACCGCGTCCGCCGACCCGGCGGGCCGCAAGCAGGTCGAACGGCTGGACCGCGGGCTCGTCAGCGTCCACGGCGGGTCCGGCAACCTGGTGTCGTGGCGGCTGCTGGCGGGCGACGCGCCGACCACCGGGTTCACCGTCTACCGGGCCGGGACGAAGCTCACCGGCTCACCGATCACCGGGTCCACCAACTACCTCGACGCGGGCGCGGCGGCCGACGCCTCCTACACCGTGCGCGCGGTCGTCGACGGCGTCGAGCAGCCCGCCTCCCCGGCGTCGCTCGCCTTCGGCGGCGGCTACCGGGACGTCCCGATCCAGTCGCCCGCCAGTGGCTACTCGGCGAACGACGCGAGCGTCGGCGACCTCGACGGGGACGGCGACTACGAGTTCGTCCTCAAGTGGGACCCGGACAACGCCAAGGACAACTCGCAGTCCGGCGTGACCGGCAACGTCTTCATCGACGCCTACCGGCTGGACGGGACGCGGCTGTGGCGGATCGACCTGGGGCGCAACATCCGGGCGGGCGCGCACTACACGCAGTTCCAGGTCTACGACTACGACGGCGACGGCAGGGCCGAGGTCGCGATGAAGACCGCGGACGCCACCCGCGACGGCCGTGGCGTGGTCATCGGCAACGCTTCCGCCGACTACCGCAACTCCAGCGGCTACGTGCTGTCCGGGCCGGAGTACCTGACGATGTTCAACGGCCTGACCGGCGCGGCGATGTCCACCGTGTCCTACGACCCGCCGCGCGGGACCGTGTCGTCGTGGGGCGACAGCTACGGCAACCGGGTCGACCGGTTCCTCGCGGGCACCGCGTACCTGGACGGCGCCCGCCCGTCGCTGGTCATGGCGCGCGGCTACTACACCCGGTCCGTCATCGGCGCGTGGGACTTCCGCGACGGGACCCTGACCAAGCGGTGGACGTTCGACAGCAACAGCAACACCTCGTACGCGGGCCAGGGCAACCACGCGCTGACGATCGCCGACGTGGACGCCGACGGGCGGGACGAGATCGTCTACGGGGCAATGGCCGTGGACGACACCGGCCGCGGCCTGTGGAACACCGGGCTGGGGCACGGCGACGCCGCCCACCTGGGCGACCTGGACCCGTCGCGGGCGGGCCTGGAGTACTTCAAGGTCTCCGAGGACAAGGCCAAGCCGGGGTCCTGGTTCGCCGACGCCCGCACCGGGCAGGTGCTGTGGCAGACGGCGTCCGGCGCGGACAACGGCCGCGGCGTGTCCGGCGACATCTACGCGGGCAGCCCCGGAGCCGAGTCGTGGTCCGCCTCCGACACCACCCTGCGCAACACCAGGGGCGCGTCCGTCGGCCGGGAGCCGTCGTCGGCGAACTTCCTGGTGTGGTGGGACGCGGACCCGGTGCGCGAGCTGCTGGACCAGACCCGGATCGACAAGTACGGCACCGGCGGCGAGACCCGGTTGCTCACCGCGTCGGGCGTCGCGTCGAACAACGGCACCAAGGCCACGCCCGCGCTGAGCGCCGACCTCTTCGGCGACTGGCGCGAGGAGGTCGTCTGGCGCACCTCGGACAACTCGGCGCTGCGGATCTACTCCACGCCCACGCCGACCACCCGCCGGCTGCCGACGCTGATGCACGACCCGCAGTACCGGGTCGCGGTCGCGTGGCAGAACACCGCCTACAACCAGCCGCCGCACCCGAGCTTCTTCCTCGGCGACGGCATGTCCACCCCGCCGTGGCCCGACGTCCACTACGCCCGCTGACACCGGAAGGAACCGCTATGCGCACAGCAATCGCCGGTCTGCTCGCGGCGGTGACGACCGCGGGTCTCGTGGTCGTCGCGCACGCCGAACCTCCGGCACGGGTCGAGGCCCAGGCCGGAACCACGTGGAGCAACGTCGAGATCGCCGGTGGCGGCTTCGTCCCCGGCATCGTGTTCAACCAGTCCGAGCGCGACCTCGTGTACGCCCGCACCGACATCGGCGGGGCGTATCGGTGGAACCCGTCGACCAGCCGGTGGATCCCGTTGCTGGACCACGTCGGCGCGACCGACTGGGGCCTCAACGGGGTCGCGAGCCTGGCGACCGACCCCGTCGACCCGAACCGCGTCTACGTGGCCGCGGGCATGTACACCAACAGCTGGGACCCCAACAACGGCGCGATCCTGCGGTCGTCCGACCGCGGGGCCACGTGGCAGAAGACCGCGCTGCCGTTCAAGCTCGGCGGCAACATGCCCGGCCGGGGCATGGGCGAGCGGCTCGCCATCGACCCGAACCGCAACAGCGTCCTGTACCTGGGCGCGCCGAGCGGCAACGGCCTGTGGCGCAGCACGGACTCCGGCGTCACCTGGGGCAAGGTGACCGCGTTCCCCAACGCGGGCAACTACGCCCAGGACCCCAGCGACCCCAACGGGTACCTGAACGACAACCAGGGCGTGCTCTGGGTGACGTTCGACCCCAAGACCGGCAGCGCGGGGCAGACGACCAAGACCATCTACGTCGGGGTCGCCGACAAGCAGAACAACGTCTACCGCAGCACCGACGGCGGCACGACGTGGGCGCGGGTCGCGGGCCAGCCGACGGGGTTCCTGCCGCACAAGGGAGTCCTGGACAGCGCCGGTCAGCTCTACCTCGCCACGAGCGACACGGGCGGGCCGTACGACGGTGCCAAGGGCGACGTGTGGAGGCTGAACACCGCCACTGGCACGTGGACGCAGATCAGCCCGATCCCGTCCAGCAGCTCGGACGACTTCTTCGGGTACAGCGGGCTGACCGTCGACCGGCAGCACCCCGGCACGCTCATGGTCGCCACGCAGGTCGCGTGGTGGCCGGACGTCATCCTCTTCCGCAGCACCGACTCCGGCGCGACCTGGACCCGGATCTGGGACTGGGCCAACTACCCCGAACGGTCCTTCCGCTACACGCAGGACATCTCCGCGGTGCCGTGGCTGTCGCTCGGCATGAACCCGCAACCGCCGGAGGTCACGCCGAAGCTGGGGTGGATGACCGAGTCCATGGAGATCGACCCGTTCGACTCCAACCGGATGATGTACGGCACCGGCGCGACCATCTACGGCACCAGGAACCTCACGACGTGGGACACCGGCGGGAAGATCACCATCACGCCGATGGTCGCGGGCCTGGAGGAGACCGCGGTGCTGGACCTGATCAGCCCGCCCACCGGGGCCCCGCTGATCAGCGCGCTGGGTGACATCGGCGGATTCCGGCACGACCGGCTGGACGCCGTGCCCGCCAAGGTGTTCACCTCGCCGACCTTCACCACGACCACCAGCCTGGACTACGCCGAGCTGACCCCCGCGACGATCGTGCGGGTGGGGCAGTTCGACAAGTCGAGCCGCCCCAACGACAACCGGATCGCGTTCTCCACCGACGGCGGCTCGAACTGGTTCCAGGGAGCCGAACCGGGTGGCGTCACGGGCGGCGGCACGGTCGCCGCCGCGGCCGACGGGAGCCGGTTCGTCTGGAGCCCGCAGGGGGCGGCGGTGCACTACTCCGTCGGCTTCGGCAACTCCTGGCAGGCGTCGAGTGGCATCCCGGCGGGCGCGGTCGTGGAATCGGACCGGGTCAACCCGCGGAAGTTCTACGGGTACGCGGCGAACCGGTTCTACGTCAGCGTCGACGGCGGTGCCACGTTCAGCGCGTCGGCGGCGACCGGGTTGCCGGACACCGCTCACTTCAAGGCCGTCGCGGGCCGCGAGGGTGACGTGTGGCTCGCCGGTGGCGCGGGGCTGTGGCACTCCACGGACTCCGGCGCGACCTTCGCGAAGTCCACGTCGGTCGCCGAGTCGAGCAACATCGGCTTCGGCAAGCCCGCGGCGGGCAGGACCTACCCGGCGCTGTACGCCATCGCGCTCGTCGGCGGGGTGCGCGGGGTGTTCCGCTCGGACGACTCCGGCGGCTCGTGGACGCGGATCAACGACGACAGGCACCAGTACGGGAACATCGGCGACGCCATCACCGGTGACCCGCGCGTCTACGGCCGGGTCTACCTGGGCACCAACGGCCGCGGGATCGTGCTGGGCGAGTCGTCGGGCACCACGCCCACCTCGACGACCACCACGACGACGACAACCACCACGACCACGACCACCACGACTCCGACCCCGTCCACCGGCTGTTCGGTGAAGTACACGGTGACCGGCGAGTGGCAGGGCGGGTTCCAGGGCAAGGTCGAGATCACCAACACCTCCACGGCCCCGATCGTCGGCTGGACGGCGAAGTGGTCGTTCGCCAACGGCCAGGTGATCAGCAACCTGTGGGGTGGCGTGGTCACGCAGTCCGGCGCGGCGGTCTCCGTCGCCAACGCCGACTGGAACCGCACGATCGCCGCGGGCGCCACCACCGAGGTGGGCTTCTCGGCGAGCTGGACCGGAACCAACGCGAGACCGACGGCCTTCACCGTCAACGGCAAGACCTGCACGTAAGTCCCTTCCACCCCTGCGCTTCCGGAGGATCCCGTGCACCGTCGCACGTCGAGATCGATCACCTGGCTCGTCGCCGCGGTCCTCGCGGCGGCGGGGCTGGTGGTGCCCGCGCCACCCGGCGCGTCCGCCGCTCCCGCGTTCAACTACGGCGAGGCGCTGCAGAAGTCCGTCTGGTTCTACGACGCCCAACGGGCGGGCAGGCTGTCGTCGGACAACCGGGTGTCGTGGCGCGGGGACTCGGCGCTCGCCGACGGCGCGGACGTCGGCCTCGACCTGTCCGGCGGGTTCTTCGACGCGGGCGACCACGTCAAGTTCGGTCTGCCCTTCGCGGCCGCCATGTCCATGCTGGCGTGGGGCGCGGTCGAGAACCGGCAGGCCTACACCGACTCCGGCCAGCTCGCCGCGCTGCGGGCGAACCTGAAGTGGGGCACCGACTGGATCGTCAAGGCGCACCCGTCGCCGAACGTGGTCTACGGGCAGGTCGGGGCGGGCAACCCCGACCACGCCTGGTGGGGCCCCGCCGAGGTTATGCCGATGGCGCGGCCGTCGTACAAGGTCGACGCGTCCTGCCCCGGCTCCGACCTGGCGGGGGAGTACGCGGCGGCGCTGGCGTCGAGCTCGATGGTGTTCGCCGCGGCCGACCCGACCTACGCGGCGACGCTGATCACCCACGCCAAGCAGCTCTACTCGTTCGCGGACACCTACCGCGGCAAGTACAGCGCGTGCATCACCGACGCCGCCAACTACTACAACTCGTGGAGCGGCTACCAGGACGAGCTGGTGTGGGGCGCGATCTGGCTCTACCGCGCCACGGGCGACGCGGCGTACCTGGCCAAGGCGAAGGCCGAGTACCCGAAGCTCGGCACCGAGCCGCAGAGCACCGAGCGGTCCTACAAGTGGACGATCGCGTGGGACGACAAGTCCTACGGGGCGTACGCGCTGATGGCGCAGCTGACCGGTGAGCAGACCTACATCACCGACGCCAACCGGTGGCTGGACTTCTGGACGACCGGCTACAACGGCAACAGGGTGAAGTACTCGCCCGGCGGCCAGGCCGTGCTCGACCAGTGGGGCTCGCTGCGGTACGCGGCGAACACGGCGTTCGTGGCTCTGGGGTACAGCGACTGGCTCAAGTCGCGGGACGCCACCCGTGCGGCCACCTACCACGACTTCGCGGTGCGGCAGGTGAACTACGCGCTCGGCGACAACCCGCGCAACGCCAGCTACGTCGTGGGCTTCGGGGCGAACCCGCCGCGCAACCCGCACCACCGGACGGCGCACGGGTCGTGGTCGGACAGCATCGCCGAACCCACGACGAGCAGGCACGTCCTGTACGGGGCGCTGGTCGGCGGGCCGAGCACGAACAACGACGCCTACGTCGACAGTCGCTCGGACTACGTGGCCAACGAGGTGGCGCTGGACTACAACGCCGGGTTCACCGGGGCGCTGGCCCGGCTCTACCGGGAGTACGGCGGCACGCCGCCGGCGAGCTTCCCGGTGGCGGAGACGCCGGACGGACCGGAGCTGCTGACGCAGGCGGCGGTGACCCAGAGCGGCACCGGGTTCACCGAGATCAAGTCGTACGTCCTCAACAAGTCCGCCTGGCCCGCCAGGACGTTCACCGGCTCGCTGCGCTACTACTTCACCCTGGACGGCTCGACGACCGCCGACCAGATCACCGTGACGACCAACTACAACCAGTGCGGCGCGGCGTCGAAGCCGTTGCGGCACAGCGGGAACGTGTACTACGTCGAGGTCCCGTGCACCGGGATCGCGCCCGCCGGGCAGTCGGCGTACCGCAAGGAGGTCCAGGTCCGGCTCACCAGCTCCGGCACGTGGGACCCGACGAACGACTGGTCCTACCAGGGGCTGCCGGTCGGCAACGTCACGCCGACCACGACGTCCCGGATGGTCCTGGTGCAGGACGGCCGGACCGTGTGGGGCACCGTGCCGGACGGCACGAGCACGCCGGACACGCAGGCGCCGAGCGTCCCGAGTGGACTGTCGTCGTCGGCGGTCGGCAGCACGGGCTTGACGTTGACCTGGGCGGCGTCCACCGACGACGTCGGGGTGGCGGGGTACGACGTGCTGCGGGTGGACGGGTCGACGTCCACGGTGGTCGGGACGGTGTCCGGGACCAGCTACGCGGTGACGGGGTTGACGCCCTCCACCACCTACCGGTTCGCCGTGCGCGCCCGTGACTCGGCGGGCAACACGTCGGCGGCGTCCACGGCGTTGGCCGTGACGACCACGGCGAGCGGTGGTGGTGGCGGTGGTGCGTTGGCCGTGCAGCAGCGCGGTGACGGGGGAGTGCGGGACAGCCAGATCCGCGCCACCCTCCAGGTCGCCAACCGGGGCACGACGGCGCTGCCGCTGAGCGGGGTGACGCTGCGGTACTGGTTCACCGGCGATGCCTCGTCACCGACGTACCAGGTGTTCTGCGACTGGGCGGTGATCGGCTGCGCCCAGGTGAAGGCCGAGGTCGTCAAGCTGCCGACCGCCCGGACCGGGGCCGACGCCTACCTCCAGGTCACGTTCACCGGCGGCAGCGTCGCCGCGGGCGCGACCAGCGGAGACCTGCAACTCCGCTTCGCCAAGTCCGACTGGTCGGCGTTCGACCAGTCGAACGACCACAGCTACCGGGTCTCCGCCTCCTGGGCGGACCACGACCGCGTGACCGCCTACACCGGCGGCGCGCTCGCCTGGGGCGTCGAGCCCTAGCCCCCGTTTCCGGTGTGGGGCGCCTGCGCGCTCAGGCGTCCCACGCCGGTTCCACCGCCTCACGAGAGGTCCCTGCCGATGAGAAGGCTCCTGGCACTGGCGACAGCCCTGGTCGCCGTCCTGTTCCTGACCACTGTCCCCGCTTCCGCCGCCACCGGGTTCAAGGTGTCCGGCGGCCGGTTGTACGACGCGACCGGCGCGGAGTTCGTCATGCGCGGGGTCAACCACGCGCACACGTGGTACGCGTCGCGCACCACGAAGGCGCTGTCGGACGTGAAGGCGTTGGGGGCCAACACGGTTCGCGTGGTGTTGTCCAGCGGCGACCAGTGGACGCGCAACGACGCCGCCGACGTGGCGAACGTGATCTCCCAGTGCAAGGCCAACAAGCTCATCTGCGTGCTGGAGGTGCACGACACCACCGGGTACGGCGAGCAGAGCGCGGCCGTGACGCTGGCGAAGGCCGTCGACTACTGGATCAGCGTGCAGAGCGCGCTGACCGGGCAGGAGGCGTACGTCATCGTCAACATCGGCAACGAGCCGTGGGGCAACACGAACACGGCTCCGTGGACGGCCGACACGAAGACGGCGATCGGGCGGCTGCGGGCGGCCGGGTTCACCCACACGCTGATGGTGGACGCGCCGAACTGGGGCCAGGACTGGTCGTTCACCATGCGCGACAACGCGGCCTCGGTGTTCGCCAGCGACTCGTTGCGCAACACGGTGTTCTCGATCCACATGTACGGGGTGTTCGACACCGCCGCGGAGATCACCGACTACCTCGGGCGGTTCGTGTCGGCCGGGTTGCCGATCGTGGTGGGGGAGTTCGGCAACACCCACTCCGACGGCGACGTCGACGAGGACACGATCCTGTCGTACACGCAGTCGCAGCGGCTCGGGTACCTCGGGTGGTCGTGGAGCGGCAACGGCGGCGGAGTCGAGTACCTGGACATGGCGATCGGCTTCGACGCGGCGAACCTGAGCGCGTGGGGGCAGCGGATCTTCAACGGGGCCAACGGGATCAAGCAGACCTCGCGGGAGGCCGCCGTGTTCGGCGGGGGTGGGCCGGTGGACACGACGCCGCCTACCGCGCCTGGGACGCCGGTGGTTTCTGGGGTGTCTTCTGGCGGGGCTGTGTTGTCGTGGGCGGCTTCCACTGATGCCGTTGGAGTCACGGGGTACGACGTGGTGCGGGTCAGTGGTGGTGTCGAGACGGCGTTGATGTCGTCGTCCGGGGCGTCCGTGACAGTGAGCGGGTTGTCCGCGGGGACGGCGTACACGGTCGCGGTCTACGCCCGTGACGCGGCGGGAAACCGGTCCTCGAGGTCCGGCACGGTCACGTTCACGACGTCGGCCGGTGGTGGGGGCGCGTGTGCCGTTGCCTACCGGGTGGCCAGTCAGTGGCAGGGCGGGTTCGGGGCGGACGTGACGATCCGCAACACCGGGTCGGCGGCCGTCAACGGGTGGACGTTGAGGTGGACGTTCGCCAACGGGCAGACCGTGACGCAGATGTGGAACGCGACCGCCAGCCAGTCGGGTGCGGTCGTCAGCGCGGTGAACGTGGCCTACAACGCCGCCATCCCGGCGGGCGGATCGGTGGGGATCGGGTTCAACGGATCGTGGGCCGGGACGAACGCCGTCCCGACCGGCTTCACCCTCAACGGCGCTGCCTGCGCCGTCTCGTGACCTCGGATCGGAAGGAGAAGTCGTTGCGGATCAAGCGAATAGTCGCGCTGAGCGCGGCGGTGATCGGCGTCGCCGCCGTCACCACCGTCGTGGTGCCCGGCGGAGTGGCGCTCGCGCACGGATCCATGACCTACCCGCAGAGCAGGACCTACAGCTGCTACCTCGACGGACAGGCGGGAGGTGGGGGTGGAGACCTCAACCCCACCAATCCGGCGTGCGTCGCGGCGGTGGGGATCGGCGGGAAGCAACCGCTGTGGGACTGGTTCGGCAACCTGATCAGCCAGGCCGGGGGACGGCACCGGGACATCATCTCGGACGGGCACCTGTGCGGGCCGACCACCAAGTACGACGCGTACAACCTGGCGCGGTCGGACTGGCCGTCGACTTCGCTTCAGGCCGGCGCGACGATCACGATGAAGTACAACGCGTGGGCGCCGCACCCCGGTACTTGGGACCAGTACGTGACGAAGGACGGGTTCGACGTCACGCAGCCGTTGAAGTGGTCGGACCTGGAGTCGACGCCGTTCAACTCGGTGACGAACCCGGCTCTGGGGAACGGGGAGTACAGCTGGACCGCGACGTTGCCGAACAAGAGCGGGCGGCACGTCATCTACTCGATCTGGCAGCGGTCGGACAGTCCTGAGGCGTTCTACAGCTGTTCGGACGTGGTGTTCTCGGGTGGGGGTGGCGGTGGGGACACCGTGAAGCCGTCTGCGCCTGGGACGCCTGTCGCTACGGCGTCGGCTACTTCGGTGGCGTTGAGTTGGGCTGCTGCTACGGACAACGTCGGGGTTAGCGGGTATCAGGTTTATCGGGAGGCTGGGGCTACCGATGTGCTGGTGGCGTCGTCTTCTGGGACGTCGGCGACTGTGACCGGGTTGACTGGTGGGACTGCTTATCAGTTCTACGTGGTGGCTCGGGATGCTGCTGGGAACGTGTCGTCGCCTTCGTCGGCGGTGAGTGTTACCACGTTGCCTGGGTCTTCGCCTGGGACTTGTTCGGTGGCTTATACGACGCCGAGTGTGTGGTCTGGTGGGTTTACCGCGAATGTGGTGGTGAAGAACACCGGGTCGGCGGCGGTGAATCCTTGGGCGTTGGCGTGGGATGTGCCTAGTGGGCAGAGCATCAGTAGCGCTTGGTCTGCTGAGGTGGCTGTGGCTAGTGGGAAGGCCACTGCCAAGGGGGTTAGTTGGAACGCGTCGATACCTGCTGGTGGGTCGGTGACGTTCGGGTTCAACGGGGCTTCTTCTGGGACGCCCGCGTTGCCCAGTTCGTTCACGCTCAACGGAGCGACGTGCTCCGGGGCCTGATTGTGGTGGCCGTGGTGGTGGGGTTGGCGGGATGTTCTTCCGTTGACCCCGCCTCCGGGTCTGCTGTGGATGTGGGGCGGTGGGTGTCTGCTCGGACGGGGGAGTGCTCGTCGCCTCAGATGAGGACGTTGGAGGAGTTCGCTTCGTTTGTGGGGCCGTTGAGGGCGAAGTTGTATGCGCCTTATGTGTCGGAGTGGGCTACCTGTGCTGTTGCGCCGTATGAGAAGTTGGGGTTGGTGGTCATACGGCCTTCTCGGATGAAGGAGTTCGAGGAGGGGTGGAAGGCTTCGTTGGAGGCTGGGGAGGTTCGGGGGGATCCGGATTTTGGGTTTGGGGAGGGGTTTGCTGTTAGTGCCACGACCGGGTTGGAGAGGTTGGGGTTGCGGTATCTGAGGTGTACGCCTGGGGGTGAGGCGTTGTCTCCTCAGCCTGCTGAGGTGGAGGGGTGTTATTACTCGGATATGCCTCGGCATGGGCATTGAGTTTGCTTCCGCCGGTGGGGGTGGGTGTCTCCCCACCCCGCTCGCGCAATTATTTCAACACCCGTTTTGTCTTGTCAAGGCGGGAAAGATTCCATGAAAAGACAAATCGGGTGCGA
>NZ_JBHYHC010000181.1:0-14964 GCF_042738955.1 Umezawaea sp. NPDC059074 | reverse complement strand
AGATCGGGCAGGGCTTTGGGGCACTGCCTTTTGGCCCGATCAAGGGGCAAATCTAGGGGCCCCAAATCAAATCGGACACAGCGGGCTGGAAGCCGCAGCCGCTGGGGTGGCCCGGCTGGGACCGGTAGCCACTAAGTGGCCCACCCGGAACCGGCAGCCGCCGGGTGGGCGGCCGGAACCGGAAGTCGCTGGCCGGCCACGCTGGAACTGGCGGCAGCTGGATGGCACAACCCCCACCTCACCCTGCTCGAGACGCGAGCCCTCTTCCCCGCCAGCCCATGGCACAACCCCCACCCCGCCATGGGTCGAGGCACCGTTTTTGTCGGTGGTGCCTTGTAGCGTTCAGTTCGGGGGGTCTTCCCGAACGGGGGACCTCTACCGGTGTTGGGTCAGTAGCCGTGGCGGGGGCGGCGGGTTCGGGAGGCCCAGCAGTTGTGGTGCCAGTGGCGGCGTTCGTCCACTGAGCCGTAGTCCGCTGCGGGCCATGCCACCACGTGTGGGGTGCCTGGGGTGATTTCGTGGTCGCAGCCTGGGCAGCGGTAGTGCTTGCCTGTTTGGGCTCCCGCTACGTTTCGTACCAGCCAGTCGCCGTCCTTGGCTGTTTCCGTTCTCGCCCAGCCGATGCCGCCGCCGAGGGGTCGGTCACCTGTCTTGTCGGCGTCCGAGCCTGGTCGCTTGGGGTGGTTGCGGCGGGGCACGAGGGACCAGACTACCGATTCGGGTTGAATGGGGTCGTGCCGACTTACGAGTTCCGTTGCAAGGCCTGTGGTTCGACCTTCGAGGTCAAGCGGCCGATGAGCGCGTCGTCCGATCCTGCCTCGTGTCCTGATGGGCACGCGGACACGGTGAAGCTGCTGTCCGTGGTGGGCGTGGGGTCCAACGTCGCCGAGCCGCAGGGTGGCGGCGGGTGTTGTGGTGGCGGGTGTTGCGGTTAGCCCTTCGGTTCCTTCGACAGCAGCACCTCTGCCAGGTGTTTGCCCTGGTCGCAGATGGCGCCGAACTTGTTCGAGCCGTCGATCACGATGATCCCGAGGCCACCACCGGCGTAGTCCATGACCAAGACGCACGACGGTTGGACCTCGGCGTCGGTGGTGCGGTCCAGGTACGTGACCTTGTGGCCGGACACGTCGTACTCGCCTGAACTCTCCTGCAACGCGACGGGCTTGCCTGCGCGGTAGCGGAGGGTCACGCCGACGTCGAGGTCGCCCGACTTGGTCTGCCACTTGCACGACTGGTCGTAGGTGGCGTCGTAGTCGCGGTCGGTGGGCGGGGCGTTCTTGTCCGTGCCGGTGTACGGCATGTCCGACCAGCCGACCAGGCCGCACAGGTTCTTCACCGGGTCCACCGGCTTGTCCGGCACGGACTCGGTGGTCGACGGGGAACCCGAGGTCGACGGGTAGCCCGAGCCAGTCGTGGGCGGGTCGGAGTACGTGGGGTCCGTCGACTCCCCGCCGGTGTCCGGGGAGAACGGGGAGTCGATGGTCAGCTGCGGTTCGGCCACGGGCGTGCCGCGGACCGTGGCCCCACAACCGCTCGTCAAGCCGAGCACCACCACCAAGAGCGAGATCACCGCGCGCCGCATACCCACCACCATGCCAAACGCGGGCCCTGTCGTGCGCGGCGGCCCTCAGACGTAGTCGCGGAAACCCTTTCCGGTCTTGCGGCCGAGCCTGCCCGCGGTGACGAGGTGCTCCAGCAGCGGCGCGGGCGCGAAGCCCGCCTCGCGGAACTCCAGGTACAGGGTGCGCTCGATGGCCAGCGACACGTCGAGACCGACGACGTCCAGCAGCTCGAACGGGCCCATGGGCAGGCCGCAGCCGACCTTCATGGCGTTGTCGATGTCGGTGGCGTCGGCGTAGTGCGCCTCCAGCATCTTCACGGCGTCGTTGAGGTACGGGAACAGCAGCGCGTTGACGATGAACCCGGCCCGGTCACCGCAGTGGACGGGCTGCTTGCCCAGGTCGAGGCACACCTTGCGGGCCGTGGCGACGACGTCGGCGGACGTGGAGATGGTGTCGACGACCTCCACCAGCTTCATCACCTGCGCGGGGTTGAAGAAGTGCAGGCCGACGACGTCGCCGGGCCTGGCGGTGGCGGCCGCGCACTCGATCACCGGCAGCGAGGACGTCGTCGTGGCGAGCACCGCGCCGGGCTTGCACACCTCGTCGAGCGCGCGGAACACCGAGCGCTTGACCTCCAGGTCCTCCGCGACCGCCTCGACGAGCAGGTCGCAGTCGGAGAGCGCGTCGAACTCCACGACGGGTGTGACGCGGGCGAGCACCGCGGCGGCGTCCACTTCGGACATCCGCCCCTTGGACACCGCGCGCTCCAACGACTTCCGCACCTTCGCCACCGCGCCCTCGGCCTTGTCGACCGTGCGGGCGCGCAGCACGACGTCGTACCCGCGCTTGGCGAAGACCTCGACGATGCCGGTGGCCATCGTGCCGGTGCCGATCACGCCGACCCGCCGCACCTCGCGCGTCGGCACGGCGTCCGAGGCCGCGACCGGCGTGTGGACGTCCGGCACGACGGTCGACGAGTCGGGCGCGTCGTAGGTGTAGAAGCCGCGGCCGGACTTCCGGCCGAGCAGCCCCGCGGTGATCATCTGCTTGAGCACCGGGGCCGGGGCGTGCAGGCGGTTGCGGGACTGGTGGTACATCGTGTCGAGGATCTCGTACGCCGTGTCCAGCCCGATGAGGTCCAGCAGCGCCAACGGGCCCATCGGGTAGCCGCAGCCGTAGCGCATGGCGGCGTCGAGGTCCTCCCTGGTGGCGTACCGGGACTCGTACATCCGGACGGCGTGGTTGAGGTAGCCGAACAGCAGCGCGTTGGCGATGAACCCGGCCCGGTCGCCGATCACGACGGGAGTCTTGCCGAGCCGTTGCACCAGGTCGACGACGTCGGTGACGACGTCCGGCTCGGTGACCACGGACCGGATGACCTCGACGAGCTTGAGGACCTGGGTGGGGTTGAAGAAGTGCAGGCCGACGACCTTGCCCGGCCGTCCGGTGTGGACACCGATCTCGGTGATCGACAACGACGACGTGTTGGACGCGAACACCGTGTCGGGCGGGCAGATCCGGTCCAGTTCGGCGAACACGGAGGCCTTGAGGTCCATCCGCTCGGGCACGGCCTCGACGACGAGGTCGCACGCGGCGAGGGCGTCCAGGGACGTGCCCGCGCTGATCCGGCCGAGCAACTCGGCCTTGCCCGCCTCGTCCAGCTTCCCGCGTTCCACGGCCCGAGCCGTCGAGTGCTCCAGGTGCCCGAGGCCGCGGGCGAGGCCGTCGGAGTCCACGTCGACCGCGATCACCGTGAGGCCGGTGCGGGCGAACACCTCGGCGATGCCCGCGCCCATCGTGCCGAGTCCGACCACTCCGACCGTGCTGAACTGGCGCGCCACAACGACCTCCCGGTGCTACCGAACGGTAACTTGTGGCGACTATGCCACGGTCCGGGCGTTCCGCCGGGTGAGCTTCACCATCGGGATCGTGCAAGTTATCGGTTCACTCGTCGAAACCGCGCTCCGCCAACTCCTCCACGCGTCGCAGCGCCTCCTCGGCGTCCTTGCCGCTGGCCACGACCTCGATGTGCGCGCCGCCGGGCGCTCCGAGCCCCATCAGCGCCAGCACGCTCTTGGCGTCCGCCTCGTCGCCGCCGAACCGCACCACGACGTCCGCGTCCAGCCCGGCGACCGTGCGCGCCAGCAGCGCCGACGGCCGCGCGTGCAGGCCGACCTCGTTGGTCAGCACCACGTCCACGCTCGCCGCGTTCGTCACGAGCCGCAACGAGGGCCTGCCCGCCGGCGGCGGCTGCGGAGCGCCGGGGCCCGCGGACGCCGCCGCCACGACCACGTCGGCCAGCCCAGCGCCGCCCTGCGCGGACACCGCGGCGACCACGGCCCCTTCCACGAGCGGCGCGTCGACCACGATCACCCGGCCGTCCTCGGTCTCCTCGACGGCCATGTCGGCGATCATCTTCGCGCTGCCGAGGTCGTAGAGGACGACCACGCCCGCACCCGAATCCGCCTCGGTCATCGCGGCCACGACCTTCTCGTAGTCCGTGCCCAGTCCGCCGTCACCGTCGCCGCCCGCGGGCAGCACGACGACGTCCGGGGCCATCTGCCCCGCCAGTTCCGCCACGCCCTCGGCCAGCTTGGCGCTGTGCGAGACGACCACCAGCCCCACGCGCGGGGTCACCGGGGGCCGCTCGCGACGTCGGCGAACGTGCGGAGCAGCAGCGCCGTGGACCGGGCTCCGGGGTCGAGGTGGCCGACGCTGCGCTCCCCCAGGTACGACGCGCGGCCCTTGCGGGCCAGCACGAGCACGGTGGAGTCGGCGCCCTCGGCGGCGGCGTCGGCCGCGGCCCTGAGCACGCCCGCCACGTCCTCGCCCTGCCCGGCGGCGGCCTCGGCGGCCTCCACGGCGGGCAGCAGCGCGTCCACCATGGTCTTGTCGCCGCGTTCGGCCTTGCCGCGGGCGACCACGCCGTCGAGCGCGGCGCGCAGGGCCCGCGCCACGAGGTCGGCGTCCAGCTCCCCCAGGTCCTTCACGGCCGTCGCGGCCCGCAGGAACGCCGTTCCGTACAGGGGCCCGGCCGCGCCGCCGACCTTGGAGATCAACGTCGTGGCGACCAGCTTCAGCACCCCGCCCGGCGAGTCCGGGGCGTCGCGCTCCAGCGCGACCACGAGCGCCGCGAACCCGCGGCTCATGTTCTCGCCGTGGTCGCCGTCGCCGATCTCGCGGTCGAGCCGGTTCAGCTCGTCGCGGTGGTCGTCGAGGGTCTTGGCGGCCGCGCGCATGACGACGGCGACCCCGTGCGCTGAGCAGGCGACCACGGTCAGACCCCCCACCGCAGGGCCGCCGTGTGGACGGGCGCGTCCCACAGGTCGACCAGCTCGTCGTCCAGCTTCAGCAGGGTGAGGCTCATGCCCTGCATCTCCAGGCTGGTGACGAAGGGACCGACCAACCGCCGTTCCACCACGATCCCCCGTTCCGCCAGCAACCGCTCCGCGATGCCGTGCGCCAGGTACAGCTCGATGAGCGGGGTCCCGCCCATCCCGTTGGTGAACAGCAGGACCCGGTCGCCCTCCGCGAAGGGCAGGTCTTCCACGACCGGGTCCAGCAGGCTCTTGACCATCTCGTCCGCGGTCCCGATCGGCACCCGGCGCCTGCCGGGCTCGCCGTGGATGCCGATGCCGAGTTCGATCTCGTCGTCGGCGAGGGTGAAGCCGGGCTCGCCCGCGTGCGGCACGGTGCCCGCCGCGAGCGCGAGGCCCATCGAGCGGACCTGGCCGACCACCTTGCGCGCCAACGCCTCGCAACCGTCGAGGTCGAGGCCCCGGTCGGCGGCAGCGCCGACGACCTTCTCCAGCAGCAGCGTGCCCGCGACCCCGCGACGGCCCGCCGTGTACAGCGAGTCGGTGACGGCCACGTCGTCGTCGATCACGACCGTGCGGACCTCGACGCCGTCCACCTCGGCCAGTTCCGCGGCGGTCTCGAAGTTGAGCACGTCACCGGTGTAGTTCTTCACGATCAGCAGGGCTCCCGCGCCGCCGTCGGTCTTCGCCACGGCGGCCTGGACCTGGTCGGGCGTGGGCGAGGTGAAGACGTGGCCCGGACAGGCCGCGTCGAGCATCCCCTTGCCGACGAGTCCGCCGTGCAGGGGTTCGTGGCCCGCGCCACCGCCGGAGATGAGCGCGACCTTGCCCGCCACCGGGGCGTCCGCCCGCACGACCACGGCCGGGTCGTACTGGACCTCGATCAGGTCCGGGTGCGCCAAGGCCATCCCTCGCAAGGACTCCTCGACCACTGTGGACGGATCGTTGATGATCTTCTTCATCGTACCCTCCCGATCGCCGCTGACCGAATGCCATTAGTACCCCACGTCTCGGCTCGTCGTAACGGCACAAATACCTCGACTACAGTTAGGTCAACCTAAGAACAGCAGGTCAGTGACCTTGAGTAGCGAAGGATTCGCCCAGTGTCGAAGAGAAGGACCCTCGCGGCGGCGGCCGTCGCCTGCGCGCTCGCGCTGTCCGCGTGCGGCCAGACGGCCCAGCCCGCCGGTGTGCCCGCCGTGGCGCAGGGCGGAGCCGAGTTCGGCCAGGCGGGCGACAAGAGCAAGACGTTCGGCACGGACGCGAAGCCCGGCGAGTACCCGCGGACCATCCGGCACGCGATGGGCGACACCACCCTGCCCAAGAAGCCGGAGCGGGTCGTCGTCCTGGACGGCGGCGAGCTGGACAACGTCGTCGCGCTCGGCATCAAGCCGGTCGGCGTCGCGTTCCCCGACGGAGCACCGACCATGCCGTCCTACATCGGCGACAAGGCGGGCACGCCGGAGAACGTCGGCCAGGTCGGCAAGCTGAACCTGGAGACCATCGCCAAGCTCGAGCCAGACCTGATCCTCGGCTCGCAACTGCGCGAGGAGGCCACGTACGCCAAGCTCTCCGCCATCGCGCCGACGGTGTTCTCCATCCGCCCCGGCTACCCGTGGAAGGAGAACTTCCGGCTCAACGCCTCCGCGCTCGACCGCGTGGCGGACGCGCAGAAGATGCTCGCCGACTACGCGAAGCACGCCGAGGACGTCGGCACCGCGGTGGAGCAGAAGCTCGGCAAGCGCCCGACCATCTCCATGGTCCGCTTCCGCCCCGGCCAGACCCGTCTCTACGCCAAGAAGTCGTTCATCGGCACGATCCTGGTCGACGCCAAGCTGCCGACGACCGAGTCCGGGCAGGCCGACGACCTCGCGGTCGAGGTCAGCACCGAGCAGATCGGCAAGGCCGACGCCGACTGGATCCTCTACGCCACCTACGGCGACCCGTCGAAGACCGCGGCGCAGGAGATCCTGGCCGGACCGCTGTGGGCGGGCCTCAACGCCGTCAAGGCGGGCCACGCCAAGGGCGTCTCGGACGAGACCTGGTTCCTCGGGCTGGGCGTGATCGGCGCCGAGGCCGTGCTGACCGACATGCAGAAGCAGCTCACCTCGTAGTCGAAAGCCCGGTGCGGAAGTCTCCGCACCGGGCTCGACACGCCGGGTCGACTGGCGCTTTCACGCCACTTCGTCAGCGCCCGTAGAGCATCTTGGTGAGCCGCACGACGTGGCGCACGGTCCGCGAGCCGCGGTCGTAGGTCATCGGGTTGAGCATCGCCCGGAAGCGCAGCCGCGTCACGGACTGGGGGCTGGTGAACTCGCGCAGCCCGTCCTCGCCGTGGATGCGGCCGAACCCGGAGTCGCCGACGCCGCCGAACGGCAGGCCGGGGATCGCCGCGAACGCCAGCACGGCGTTGACCGACACCATGCCGCAGCGCATCTTGCGGGCCAGTTCCTCGCCGCGGCCGCGGGAGAAGATCGAGCCGCCGAGGCCGTAGCGCAGCGCGTTGGCCAGCCGCACGCCCTCGTCGGCGTCCTTCACCCTGGTGATCACCAGCGTCGGGCCGAACGTCTCCTCGGTCACCGCCGTCGAGTCCTCCGGCACGTCCACGAGCACGATCGGCTCCACGTACGGCGGCCGGATCGAGTCCAGCCCGCCGACGACGGCCCGCCCGCCGCGGTCGAGCGCGTCCTTCACGTGCGCCTGGATGACCTCGACCTGGCGCGGCATGGTGATGGGCCCGAAGGTGGCGTTCGGCTCGCCGCCGGGCCGCAGCTTCGACGCCTGCTTGGTGACCAGCTCGATGAACTCGTCCGCCACCGCCTCGGCGACGTACACCCGTTCCACGCCCGCGCACGTCTGGCCGGAGTTGAAGATCCCGCCCCACACGGCCGCCGCGGCGGCGGCCTTCACGTCCGCGTCGTCCGCGACGATCAGCGCGTCCTTGCCGCCGCACTCCACCAGCACCGGCGTGAGCGTCTCGGCGCACGCCGCCATGACCCGCTTGCCGGTCGGCGTGGAGCCGGTGAACGCGACCTTGTCCACGCCCGCGCGGCACAGCGCCGCACCGGTCTCGCCGAAACCGGTCACGACCTGGAGCGCGGTGGCGTGCTCGGGCGAGGCCTCGGCGAACGTGCGCGCGAGGAATTCGCCGACGCCGGGCGTGTACTCGCTGGGCTTGAACACCACGGCGTTGCCCGCGGCGAGCGCGTAGGCGATGGAGCCCATCGGCGTGAACGCCGGGTAGTTCCACGGGCCGATCACGCCGACCACGCCGAGCGGCTTGTACTCGACGCTGGCGGCGTGGTTGTACATCAGCATGCCGGGCGACACCCGACGCTTGCCCAGGACGCGGCTGGCGTGCTTGCCCGCCCAGTGCAGGTGGTCGACGACCAGCGCCAGCTCGGTGCGCGAGTCGTCGGCGGACTTGCCGGTCTCGGTGCTGATCAGCGCCTGGAACTCGTCCAGCCTGCGGACCAGCAGCTTGCGCCACGCGTCGATGCGCGCCCGCCTGCCGTCGAACCCGAGGTCGGCCCACTCGACGGCGGCGGTCCTGGCGCGCAGCACGGCGGCCTCGACGTCCGCGGCGGTGTGCACCGGGTGGTGGCCGACGACCTCGCCCGTGCGCGGGTCCAGTGACGCGAACCGCGTCTGCTCGCCGTCCGCTTCGGTGGACTCGGCCGGGGCGGTCTGCGTCATGAGCCCTCCAGAGGTGCTGCGGCGGTGCGGCTGGTTATTACCCAAGAGTAGGGGAATTCGTCGCCACCGTAAGCCCCTGTCAGGCCTTCGGGAGCTTCGGCAGCAGCGACTTGGCGAACGCCTGCGCCCGCGCGCACCGGTCGAACTCGGACTTCTTCGCGCCCGCGGACTTCACCTCGACGACCTCGCCCTGGTTGCCGTCGCCCCGCAGCTGCACCCACTTGAGCGAGCACGAGGGGAACGAGGTGGTGGTCTCGACCTGGTACGCCTTCACCCCGCCGAGGTCGACCTCCGTCTGCTTGGGGTCGAACTTGTCGTCCTTGGGCACGAACCCGAGGCGGAAGTCGAGGCTGATCTCGGCGTCCTTGCCGACCCACGAGCAGTTGTGCAGGCCGTACGGGTAGCGGCGCGAGGACTTGTCCACCGCCTCGGTCACGGCCCCGTCCGACGGCAGCTCGCACGGGTCGACCTCGACCACCGAGCCCTTCGCCGCGGTCCGCACGGCGGACTTGCCCTTGGCCAGCTTCACCACGGACTCGGCGACCACCCGGCCGGGCACGCACCCGTCGCCGTCCTTGTAGCCGATCTGCACGGTGAACGCGAGCCCCGGATCCTCCTGCGTGATGGCCGAGACGAAGCAGGCGCTGCCCTCCAGCACCTGCTCGTAGCTGCGGAGACCGGCGACCTGCTTGTCGGCCTTCTTGATCTCGCTCGTCATGGTCTGGCCGACCTCGACGCTGATCGACAGGTCCTTGCCGCCCTTGTCCTTCATGTAGTTGGAGCAGCGGCTGAACCCGCCGGGCGAGAGGTCGTCCGGGGTGCCGAGGCCCTTGAGCGTGTCGTCGTCGAGGAGCTTGCACGGGTCGAGCAGCCGCAGCTTCTCCACCGCGAACGCGGCGTCGACCGGCTTGCCCGTGACCGTGGACCCGGTGGTGGGCTCCTCCGACGGGTCGGCCGCGTTCGCCTGGATCGTGCTGCGCGGGAACGGCGGCGACTTCGCGAGCGACCCCGACCCGCAGCCCGCGAGGAGGGCGAGCGCGCAGAGGACGGCGGCAGGGCGGACTAGGCGGGGCACGAGGTGCACGGTAGCGAGCGGCGGGAGCGTGCACTGATCGAACCCGACACTTCGTCCCTACTGGACACGGTCCGCGTGGTCGAGGTCACGGAGGGGTTCGGGAACGATTCAGAAGATCGACGCGATGTAACTGGTGTCAGGAACTTCTCCCGAAAGGAACACCTTGGGCAAGCACAGGAGCACCCGCACGCTGTTCGGCCGCGCGATCCGCTGGATCGACGACTGGACCGTCGAGGCCTTCAACCCGGTCTTCCCGCACCACAAGCGCAGGTCGTGACGGGCCGGGGCTAGCACCCCGACCCGTCACGAGCCCGGCAGCGTCGCCGAGGCTCACCCTTCGGCTTCGGGCACCTCGTCCGGCACGACCAGCGGCTTGGTGAACGTCCACACCCCGAAGAACGCGGCCACCACGAGCATCCCCAGCCCGGACCAGAGGTTGATGTTCAACCCGTCCGCCTTGGCCAGGTCCGCGTCCGTGGTGAACCCGAGTCCCACGATCGTCAGCACGACGCCGTAGATCCCGAAGAGCACGGCGATGATCAGGCGCAGGTCGAACAGACCCGCCTTGTGACCCTTCTCGGCCATGTCTGCCTCCCTCAGCCGAAGATGATGTAGAGCGCGGTGGTCAGGACGAGCACGCCGCCGCCGAGCAGCGCGGGCGAGCGGTACCAGCCCGCGTCGTCACCGGTGGTGGAGTGCGTGCGGTCGGCCTTGGGCGTGAGGCTGTAGACCAGCCCGCCCAACTGCTTCTCCGGCACCGGTTTCGTGAACATCGTGACGACGACGCTGACCACGATGTCCAGCACGAACGCCACGCTGGCGCCGACGAAACTCGCGCCCTGGCCCGGCAGGTCCAGCACGCCGAGCAGCTTCGGGTCCGCCATCACGAAGATCACGACCGCGCCGAGCGTGCCCGCCACCAGGCCGATCCAGCCCGCCGCCGCGGACATCCTCTTCCAGAACATGCCGAGGATGAACGTGGCGAACAGGGGCGCGTTGAAGAACGAGAACAACGCCTGGATGTAGTCCATGATGTTGCCGTAGCCGGACGCGATGAACGCGGTGCCGATCGCGATGATCGTGCCGCCGATCGTCGCCAGGCGGCCGATCCGCAGGTAGTACTCGTCCGGGCGGTCCTTCTTGACGTAGTCCTGCCACAGGTCGTACGTGAAGACGGTGTTGAACGAGCTGACGTTCGCCGCGACACCCGCCATGAACGACGCCAGCAGACCGGTGATCGCGATGCCCAGCATGCCGTTGGGCAGCAGTTCGCGGATCAGCAGCGGCAGCGTCTCGTTGTAGGTGATGCCGCCGGGGTCCTGGCCCGCGTTCAACGCCTGGACCTGCGGGATCACCACCGCGGCGATCATGCCCGGAATGATGATGATGAACGGGATCAGCGCCTTGGGGAACGCGCCGATGATCGGCGTGCGCCGCGCGGCCGACATGCTCTTGGCCGACAGCGCGCGCTGGACCTCGGCGAAGTTCGTCGTCCAGTACCCGAACGAGAGCACGAACCCGAGGCCGAACACGATGCCGATCACGCTGAGCACCGGGTTGGAGATGCCGGTCAGCTCCGTCGCGGGCCAGGCGTTCAACTCCTCGCCCGCGCCCTTCGCGGTGAGCTTGTCGACCAGCCCGTTCCAGCCGCCGACCTTGTAGAGGCCGACGATCGTCAGCGGCAGCAGCGCCGCGACGATCACGAAGAACTGGAGCACCTCGTTGTAGATGGCGGCCGACAGACCGCCGAGGGTCGTGTAGGTGAGCACGACCAGCGCGGCGATCACGATCGACAGCGGGATCGGCCAGCCGAGCAGCAGGTTCAGCAGCAGCGCCAGCGCGTAGAGGTTGACGCCCGCGATCAGCACCTGGGCGAGCGCGAAGCTCAGCGCGTTGACGAGGTGCGCGCCGGTGCCGAAGCGGCGGCGCAGGAACTCGGGGACGCTGCGCACCTTCGAGCCGTAGTAGAACGGCATCATCACCAGGCCGAGGAAGACCATGGCCGGGATCGCGCCGATCCAGTAGTAGTGCACCGTCGGCAGGCCGTACTGGGCTCCGTTGGCGGCCATGCCCAGCAGTTCGATCGCGCCGAGGTTGGCGGAGATGAACGCGAGGCCCGTCACCCAGGCGGGGAGTGATCGGCCCGAGAGCAGGAAGTCCAGGCTGGTGGAGACCGAGCGTCTCGCCATGACACCGATGCCGAGGACCACCGAGAAGTAGATGACCAGCAGGATGTAATCGAGCGGATTCGCGTCCAGCCGAAGATCCGCTTGAGCCAGTACGGGCACCGACGCCCACCTCCCAAACGAGCCAACCAACCCCAACAAACTCAAACAAGAACCATCAGGAGTGGACGCTACCGCAGAGCGTTGACACCACCTCGACCGGACGCTAGTTCACCTCGGACCAGCGCGCCGATCAGTGATCGCCGAGCTGGGATTTGAACGCGACACCGCACATCCCCGTACTTCCCGTCATAGCCAACGCCACAGTGACGCGAGGTGATCGGTGTGCCCCTCCTGACCGCGAACGGTGCCGCGTACTCGGCACGGGAACTGACCCCGTGGGAACTGGACGAGTACACGAGGGGCGGCGGCTACGACGTCCGCTTCCTGATCCGCGGCATCGGCTACCCGGCGAGCCCGAAGTGCGTCAGCCACTACCCCGGTTCGCTGGACCGGCACCGCGCGGCGGGCCGGATCGTGCTGCTGAGGCACCGGATCGGCGCGGACGACTTCGCGGGCGGGTGGGACGCGGGCCAGGCCCACGCCCGCGCCGCGCTCGCCGACGCCCGCATCGAGGGCTACCCGGAGAACCTCCCGCTGATCTTCACCTGCGACCGCAGGCTCGACGAGGTCGACCGCGACGAGATCCCCCTGTCCACCGCGCTGTCCTACCTGGACGGTGTCGCGGACATCATCGGCTTCGACCGCACGTGGGTGTCCGGCTACGCCGACCTCGTGCACGTCGCCCAGGACATCGGCGCGGCGGCCGGTTTCGTGCTCCGCGGCCCGGAGACCGGGATGCGCGACGGGATCGCGTTCCACCGGGCCGACGGCGAGCGCATCTTCCCCGGCCGGATCGAGGCCGACCTGCTCAGGGCGTACGTCGATCTCGACGCCTTCGAAGGAGACGACTTCCTCATGGGCCTCGAGCCGTGGCAGCAGGAACGCATGTACGACCGGATCATGTCGATGAGCGCGGGCGTGCCCGGCGAGGCCTTCAACGGCCGCCAGTTCGAGCACCACGAGCAGCGGCTCACGAACATCGACCGCAAGCTCGACGTCATCGGCGGGGTGCTGACCAGGCTGGCCATGCGGGACGGCGGCCTGGACCTCACCGACGAGGAGACGGCGATGCTCGCCTCCAGGCTCGGTTCCCCCACCTCCTCGGACCTCGGCGACCTGGCCGACCACCTGTCCACGCACCTGGACCTGGGGCGCGACACCGTGTTCCGGGTGCTGGAGGAGCTGTACCAGCCGTCGACGGTGCGGGTCATGAAGCCCCGCAAGGCGGCGCACGCCGCGGAGGACCGAACAGGGCAGGCGTCCTGAACGCGGGAGAGTCCATCCGAGTCGGGGGACTCGACGAGATGAGACGCCATGACAGCTTCCTGGGTGATCTCGGCACTGCTGGTCGCCGCGGCGGCGGCGTCGGCGGCGGCCCTCAGCCGCAGGCTGCACCGAAGACGGATCCGGCGGCGCACCGTGGCACGGGTCCGCAAGGCCATCGGGAAGTGGCTGCGCCCCATGCCGGTCCACCGCTACCTGATGGACCCCGAACAAGCACGGGCGAGCTGACCGACGCTCAGCCCCACCGCCCGAACCAGGAACGGAGGTCGTCGACCGCGATGCTGCAGATCCGGACGCCAGTCCAGGACAAGCCGCTCCCCCCGCACCACCCAGCACCGGAGGACCGAACCGGCCGACAGTTTGGACGGGACATGACCGCAGGCCCACGAGAGCGCTTGATCGACAGCACCATCGCCCTGATCCGCAGGCGCGGCGTCCACGCCACCGGCCTCACCGACCTGCTGAACCACAGCGGCACCGCACGGCAGTCCATCTACCAGCACTTCCCCGGCGGCAAAGCGGAGTTGGTCGAGCACGCCACGAAGGAAGCCGGACGGCAGATGGTCGACCTCCTCGACACGTTCGAGGACGACCCGATCACCATGCTCGACGGCCTGATCTCGTGGTGGGAACAGGAAATGACCACCACCGGCTACACCTCCGGCTGCCCGGTGGTGGCAGCGGCCCTCTCCCCCACCCCCGCAGCGGGCCGCGCGTTCGCCGCCTGGGAAAACCGCTTCACCGGCGTCCTCGTACGAGCAGGCATCGCCCAACCAGCGGCAACTTCCTTGGCCACCCTCACCTTGAGCGCCTTGGAAGGCGCCATCGTCCTGACCAAGGCAGCCGCGTCAACCCGCCCGCTGAACGACATCCGCACCCAACTGACACTGCTCTTGAAATCCCAACTACCCCCGAAGTCCGAGACCCCAGCCCCCCAGTCAACCCCGGAACCCACCCCGATCCGAGCAGCCCCGTCCTGGTCTCCACCCACCACGACAACCCCAAGGCCAACCCCACCGGCCTACCGCCCAGCAGCCGACACAGGCACCCAGTGGAACAGCTTCCGCAGATGAACTGACCACGACCACCACGGGTGCCCCACGGCCGACCGCAGCGGCCCTGGGGCACCCCACAACAGCCAGGACAGCCAGCCGGGAGGGCAAAAACCCTCGACCGACGGGACCAGGCGGGTCTTTGGCCTTAAAGGCGACCCACAACGACCCAAACCCGGTAGGTGGGGGTGAAACTCGCTCCCGACGGCCCGGACCTGTGGCTGGAGCTAAAACTCGACCAGGACGAGACCGGACCGAACCGGCGGTTGGTTGAAACTCGCCCACGGACGGACCGAACTGGTGACCGGGGCTGAAACTCGACCCCGACGACCCATACCGGTGGCCAGGGTGAAACTTGCCCCCGACCGCCCAGATCGGTGCATGGGGTTGAAACTCGCCCACGGACGGAACGAGCTGGTGACTGGGGCTGTAACTCGACCCCGACAGCCCAGACCGGTGGCTGGGGTTGAAACTCGACCCCAACGGCCCAGACCGCTGCCTGGGGGTTGAAACTCGACCCCAACGGGACTGGACCTACCAGGTCTTGGCTCGAAACTCGACCACCGGCCTACCGGACCTGCCAGGTAGTCGACCACTCCCCACCCTCACCCCGATCCCCAGCGCCTTCATGCCCGCAAAGGTTTGTCAAGGCATCTTTCCCGCCTTGACAAACCTTTGCGGGCATAGAAA
>NZ_JBHYHC010000180.1:0-15177 GCF_042738955.1 Umezawaea sp. NPDC059074 | reverse complement strand
CCGTAGCTTGCCGGCAGGTTCTTTTAACCCCCAACCCTGGCGGCCCCCGGTTGTTTTTGCGCCCCCACCCTCTTTCGCTTTGTCAAGGCGTCTTTCCAGCCTTGACAAAGCGAAAGAGGGTGGGATAATTGGCGCAACCGGGGGTTAGCCCTTCACCCAGCAACCCGCCGAAAGTCCTCACTAGCCTTGTCCACCAACGCCCGCATGGCAACCTCAGCCCCCACAGGATCCCCTTCCCGTATCGCATCCAACACAGCCCGATGCGAGGGCACAGGATCATCAGCCGGATCAGCGTCATGCACAACCTTGTCCCGCATGGCCAACCCGTTAGAGATCACCCGCTCCATCTGCGCCAAAAACGGATTATGCGTAGCAGCCAACAACAACCGGTGAAAATCCAAGTCCGCCGCCACAGCATCAGCAGCAGACCCAGCGGCAGCCATCCGCCCCAACGCCTCCTCCAACGCCTCCACATCCCCCGCAGAAGCCCGCTCAGCAGCCAACCGAGCCGACGCGGGCTCCACGATCGACCGCACCTCGTCCAGGTTCTCCAGCAGCCCCAAGTCCACCGGCCCGGCCGAGCGCCACCGCATCACGTCCCCGTCGAGCACGTTCCACGACGCCTGCGGCGTCACGAACGTCCCCCGCTTCTGCCGCGCGTCGATGATCCCCTTGGCCGACAACACCTTCAACGCCTCGCGCAACGCCGTGAGGCTCACGTCGAACTCCTCGCGCAGCGCGAGCAGGTCCAGGGTCGCCCCTTCCGGGATCTCTCCCGTCAGGATGCGCCGGGCGAGCGTCTCCACGGTCTGCCCGTGGATGCCGCGGAGCTGGTAGTCCGCCATCGATCCCTCCCCTCATGCAACGCCGTCGGCCCCAGTATCCCGCGCACGACGAGGAGTCACCGCACGTGGCCGCACCGCCACCCGCGCTGACCGGGATTATTTACTAATACATCTTGACAGTGGCGTACCCGCGTTGCAACCTTCCTGTCATTCACCCGTGGTCAGCCGTGAGGAGACCCATCGATGAGCATCGACGGCCTGAGTCGCAGGAACTTCCTGGCGGGACTCGGTGGCCTCAGCGCCGCCGCGATCCTCGGCGGCTGCGCCACTTCCGCCTCCACCGGCACCGGCCAGGCGGGCGGTGCGGTGACCCTCCAGTCGAACCTCTCCGCACCGCTGCCGAAGGCCGCGATGGAGAGCGTCGTGGCGGCCTTCAACAAGAAGGGCGCCGCGCAGGCGACCCTCAACACGGTCGCGAGCGAGACCTTCCGGACGCAGCTCCCGTCCTACCTCACGTCCGGCAACCCGCCGGACCTCTACACCTGGTACGCGGGCAGCGTCGGCCGCTCGTACGCGAAGAAGGGCCTGCTGCTCGACCTGAGCGACGTGTGGAGCGGCCTGACCGACTACAGCGCGGCCACGAAGACGCTCAGCAGCGACGACAGCGGCAAGCAGATCATCGTGCCGATCACCTACTACTGGTGGGGCATGTTCTACCGGAAGTCCAACTTCGCGAAGTGGGGCGTGCAGCCGCCGACGTCGTGGGACGAGTTCCTCAAGGTGTGCGAGGCGTTGCGCGCCAAGGGGATCGAGCCGATCGGCATGGGCGCGGGCGGCACCACGCCGTGGGTCGCCTCCGCGTGGTTCGACTACCTCAACATCCGGATCAACGGCGCCACCTACCACCGCGAGCTGCTCGCCGGGCAGCACCGGTTCGACGACCCCCAGGTGAAGGCGGTCTTCGCGAAGTGGAAGGAGGTCCTGCCGCACTTCGACAAGAGCGCGACCGCGATCCCGTTCCAGGACGCGACGACGTCGCTGCTCCAGGGCCGCACCGGGATGATGCTGATCGGCACGTTCTTCGCCGACGCCGCCCCGAAGGACGCGCTGGACGACATCGACTTCTTCCAGTTCCCGATCATCGACCCCAAGGTGCCGATCGCCGAGGAGGGCCCGACGGACGGGTTCTTCGCCAGCGCCAAGACTCCGCGCGGCCCGGAGGTGAAGGAGTTCCTGAAGTTCCTGGCGACCGCCGAGGCGCAGGAGCTGTTCATCAAGAACTCCGCGGGCACCGTCCTGCCGGTCAACCCGAAGGCCAAGGACTCCGGCACGCCGCTGGTGGCCAAGGGCCGCAAGATGCTGGCCGACGCCGCGGACATCACCCAGTTCTTCAACCGCGACTCCAGCGACGCCCTCCAGCCCACCGCGGACGCCGCGCTGCTCCAGTTCTTCGCGCAGCCGGACCAGGTCGACTCGATCCTGGCCACCTGGCAGGCGGCCGCCGAGAAGGTCTGGCAGTCCTGACGTGGTCGCGCTGACGGCACCACCGGTCGAGCGTCCCGCGGAGCCGAGGCGGCGGAACAAGCCCAACCGCCGCCTTTCCCCGCTGCTGCTCGCGTTCGTCCTGGTCCCGCTGGCCGTGGAGGCCTTCTGGGTCTTCTGGCCCGCGATCCAGGGCGTGTACCTGTCGTTCACGAACTGGGACGGCATCAGCCCGCCGACGAACGTCGGGCTGGGCAACTACACCGAGATGGCGACCGACCCGGTCTTCGGGAAGGCCCTGCTGGACACGGTGATCTGGCTGGTGCTGTTCGGCGGCGTGTCCGCGGTCGGCGGCCTGGCCATGGCGATCTTCCTCCAGCGCGAACGGCGGGGCGTCGGGGTCTACCGCGCCGCGCTGTTCACGCCGGTGGTGTTCTCGCTGGTCGCGACCTCGCTGATCTGGCAGGCGATGTACCAGCCGGACGGCCTGATCAACAACGTGCTGGGCGGGCTGGGCCTGGAGAGCTGGCAGCGGTCGTGGCTCTCGGAGTCCGGCACCGCGCTGTACGCGGTGATCGTGCCCGCGCTGTGGCGGCAGATCGGCTACGTGATGGTGCTGTACCTGGCCGGGCTCAAGGGCATCGACCCGGTGCTCTACGAGGCGGCCACGGTGGACGGCGCGTCGAAGTGGCAGCAGTTCACCAAGATCACCCTGCCGCAGCTCAGGAGCGTCAACTCCGTGGTCCTGTCGGTGATCGTGATCGACTCGCTGCGGTCGTTCGACGTGGTCTGGTCGCTGACGAAGGGCGGTCCGTTCCACTCGTCGGAGCTGCTGAGCACCTACATGTACGCCACGGCGTTCCAGTCGCTGCGGCTCGGCTACGCGTCCGCGCTGGCCGTGGTGATCTTCCTGCTGGCGTTCGGCGTCATCGTCACCTACCTCGTGCGGGCGTTCAAGGAGAGTGACTCGTGAGCAGGCGCACCACCCCGCTGCGCGAGGTCGGGTACCACGTCACGGCGAGCGCGCTCTCCCTGCTGTGGCTGCTGCCGATCATCCTCGTGGTGGTCACGGCCTTCCGCAGCTTCGACGACGTGGCCCAGAACGGCGTGGGCGGCCTGCCGCACTCGTTCACCCTGGACGGCTTCGCCCAGGCGTGGACCGACGGCGGCGCGGCGCAGGCGTTGATCAACAGCATGCTGGTGACCGTGCCGACGGTCGTCATCACGCTGACGCTGGCCTCCGTGTCCGCGTTCGCGCTGGCCCGCTACGACATCCCGTTCCGCCGCACGGCGCTGCTGCTGATGCTCGCGGGCAACCTGCTGCCGCCGCAGATCCTGCTGGTGCCGGTCGCGAAGCTCAGCGAGGTGCTGGGCATCTACGACAGCCTCACCGCGCTGGTGGTCGTGCAGGTCGGGTTCGGGCTCGGCTTCTACACGTTCGTGCTGCACGGGTTCATGCGCGCGATCCCGGCGGAGATCCAGCAGGCGGCGGTGATCGACGGCGCGGGCGCGGGCCAGCTGTTCCTGCGGATCATCCTGCCGCTGACCAGGCCCGCGCTGGCTGCGCTGTCCGCGCTGGCGTTCACCTGGGTGTTCAACGACCTGCTGTGGGCGATCACCGTGCTGCGCAGCGAGGACCGGATGCCGGTCACGCCCGCGCTGCTCGGGTTGCAGGGTCAGTTCGTGTCGCAGTGGAACGTCATCGCGGCGGGCTCGGTCATCGCGGCCGTCCCGACCGTGGCGGTGTTCCTGAGGTTCCAGCGGCACTTCGTGGCAGGACTCGCACTGGGAGCGGTGAAGTGACGCAGCGGTGGACACTCCGGATGGCGACCACGACGTACACGGTCGGCCTGTCCGCCGACGAGCAGTGGGCGGAGCACGTCGCGTGGGGCCCGGCGGGTGTCGAGCACGGCCCCTCGGCGGTCGCGAACACCGGCCGCACGCCGTACATGACCACCGCCGACGGCGCGCCGGTCGAGTACGTCCCGTTCGGGCTGCGCCCGTTCACCGGCGCGGACCTGGTCCTGGACCAGGAGGTGTTCTGGCGCTTCGACGGCGCCACCTCCACTGACACGTCGCTGCGGCTGGCGTTCGTCGATGACGTCACCGGCCTGCGCGCCGACCTGTGCTACCAGGCGAGCCCCACCACCGACGTGCTGCTGCGCTGGGTCGAGCTGACCAACGGCGGCGCGGACGACCTGCGGGTGAACCAGGTCGACTCGGCCGGGTTCTGCGTGCCGGTCGACCAGGCGCGGCTGACGTTCCTGACCGGCCGCTGGGCGCACGAGTTCCAGCGCGAGCAGGTCGTCCTGCCCGCGGGCCGGTTCGAGATCGGCAGCGCGCAGGGCGTTCCCGGCCACCAGTTCGTGCCGTGGCTCGCGGTCCAGTACGTCTCCGGCGGCCCGGCGTGGGGCGTGTCCCTGGCGTGGTCCGGCTCGTGGCGGATCGCCGCCGACGTGGAGATCACCGGCACCCTCCGCGTCCGCGCGGGCCGGTCCGGCACGGTGCGGCTGGCCCCCGGCGAAACCCTCGTCGCACCCCAGGTCGCGGCGACCTACAGCCCCGAGGGCCTGGACGGCGTGGCCCGCGCGTTCCACGCCCACGAACGCGCACTGGCGGGCCCGCGCCTCGACCGCGTCCGCCCGGTGCAGTACAACTCCAGGGAGGCGACGGAGTTCGCCGTCGAAGAAGAAAGCCAACTGGCGCTCGCCCGCATCGCCGCCGATCTGGGCGCGGAACTGTTCGTCGTCGACGACGGCTGGTTCCTCGGCCGCAACGACGACACCACGGGCCTCGGCGACTGGACCCCGGACCCGCTGGCGTTCCCCCACGGGTTCGACACCTTCATCAACCAGGTCAAGGCCCTGGGCCTCGGCTTCGGCCTCTGGGTGGAACCCGAGGCCGTGAGCCCGAAATCCCAGCTCTACCAAGACCATCCCGACTGGGTGTACCGCATCGACGGCCGCCCCGGCACGTTGATCCGCAACCAACTCCTCCTCGACCTCGGCCGCGAGGACGTCTTCACCTTCATCCGCGACATGTTCGACCGCCTGCTCACCGACTACCCGATCGACTACGTCAAGTGGGACATGAACCGCCCACCGACCCCGCGCGGCCGCCCAGGCTCGTCGGCGGACCTCGACGGCGACCACGTCCGCAACTACTGGCGTCTCCTCGACCACCTCCGCGCCACCTACCCCGACGTCCTCATCGAGGGCTGCGCCGGAGGCGGCGGCCGCGTCGAACTGGCCACGATCGCCCGCACGGACGTCGTGTGGCCCAGCGACAACACCGCCCCGATGGACCGCCTGGGCATCCAGTACGGCTTCCTGCACGCCCACGCCCCGCACGTGATGAGCTCCTGGGTCACCGACCACCCCGGCTTCTTCGACACCAGGCCGAAGTCCCTGCGCTTCCGCTTCGTCACGGCCATGGCGGGCGTCCTCGGCATCGGCGCGGACATCCGCCACTGGACCCCCGCACGACTCACCGAGGCCGCAACCCACGTGGCGTTGTACAAGTCCATCCGCTCGACCATCCACCGCGGTCAGGTGCACCTCATCGGCACCCCGTCCGACCCGAGCTGCGCCGCCCAGTACAACGACGGCCCCCGAACCGTCGTCCTCGCCTGGCAAACCGGCTCGTTGAACGGCTCCCCGGCCTTGCCCGGCACCCAATCCCGCTTCCCCTTGCGATCCCTGATCTCCGACGCCACCTACCGCACCCCCGACGGCGACGAGTACAGCGGCTCACACCTGATCCACGTGGGCCTCCCGATCACCTGGACCCACGACGCCGACGTGATCATCCTGGACCGCCAGTGATCACCATCGCCGACGACCGCGTCCTCCAGGTCCGCTTGGCCGACCAGGACGCGTTCTGGACCAACCCCTCGGCCACCGACTGGAACCTGGGCGGCGACCGCCTCTGGCTGGGCCCGGAACGCGACTGGTTCTACTCGACCGGCGGCCTAGCCGACCACGTGGTTCCCGCCTCAATGGCCCCTGGCACCGACCGCGTCCTGACCCACCGCCTCACCGGCGACAAAACGTCGGTGAGCATCACCCGCGACATCCAGATCCTGGAGGACACCCCGACCCGCGCGGTCTACGAAACCCGCACCACGGTCACCGTCCACAGTGGCCGCCCAGTGGACGCGTGGAGCATCGTCTCCGTGCCTCTGGGCGGCCTCCTGGAACTCCCCCTGTCCGGCCCGCTCGACTACCGCGACTACCTGACCCCTCGCCGCGTGGAGATGTCCGACAAGGTCCTCCGCCTCCACCTGACCGGCGACGTCATGACCAAGATCGGCATCCTCCCGACCTCGATCGGCGGCCCACTCACCTACACCGCCAACGGCCTCCGCATCGAACGCACCTTCCCGGTGTTCCCCGACGCGGTGTACTGCGACCTCCCCATCGGCGCGACCGGCCAAGGCGACGCGATCCAGGTCTTCGAAGACGACGGCCACTACGGCGGCTACGCCGAACTAGAACACCACAGCCCCGCCGCCACCGTCGACCACCCGATGACCGACATCTGCCGAACTACAGTCGCCACTCTTTGATTTGGAGCGCAAGCCAGTCCGGGACTTCACCATCGAGGAGATCCATCAACCACTCGACGTACTCCACGAGGAGCGACCTCCCCCACCACTTTCTTGGGCCCCTTTCCAACACCTCCCGCGCGAGGGCTGAGACAGCACGCCGCGACTCGATCGAAACGTCCCTGGGAGCGGACAAGAGGTATGACGCGGGCGAACTCTCGCCGAGAAGAGCAGCCATGAGCCATCCCTTGGTGTAGTGCAGCCAATCCGCAGCTTGGCCGTATTCGGCCAAGTAGTGCACGTCGTCGTGGATGGCGAACCCGGTACGCAGCCGTTCCTCCAGTCCTTGATCACCACGAGTCCTCACCCGCTGGATCTCCAGCGGGGGCACGTTCACCAGGTACGTCTCGGTGTAGGCGCGGAGAACTCCCTCGGAGTAGCTGATGGCGGCGAACATCGCCTGGATACCCGGCGCGTCCAGCCCCGCTTCCCACAGGCTCTCCGTGGAACGCCACTGGTCCAGTGTGTTCTCCCGCCACAGCGCAGCCAGGGGCATGCTGCGCGTGGCCCAAAGCCGCAGCAGCACCAGGTTGGCCGAATAGGCCGCCAGCGCCCGGACGGTGTCCTGCGGGAGCGGTCGGTACTCGCCGAAGTCCCGTGACGGTTTCCGGCTCCGGTACGACCGGATCAACACGTCGAGGGTGCGGACCACGCGGTCGAGTTCTTCAGGATCCAGGGCCTGGAAGCGTTGGCCGATGAAGTCCACGATCGGCCACTGGATCGCCAACGGTTGGTGGGTCAGCAGGGCGAACAGCAGGTCGTCCTCCGGGTCATGCTCGCGCCGACGCCCAAACGCCCCCTCAGCGACATCGCGCAAGACCTCCACCACCCGTGCCGCCACCAGGTACTCACCGAAGGTGGCGTGCAGGAACTCGTAGGTCCGCTGCACTGTCCCGGCCTGCGCTTCGGCGGCGTGCACGAAGAAGAACTCGCCGAGCACCCGGTCACCAGCGGCGGTCTCACCGAGCGCCGCCAGGTCAGCGGCCAGGTCCGCCTCGGTGATGTCCTGACGTCCCCGGTTGAGCATGCCCAATGCAGCTGTGGCGAGCCTGCGGATCTGCTCGTCCAGCGCCACTTCCGCCTCCCGACCGTGCAGCACCCGCCCGGCGATCTTGGTGGTCTCGCGGCGGCCGTAGGTGTCGAACAGCCGCTCGTACAACTGGGCCTTGGACAGAGAAGCATCGATCTCCCCCGCCGATTCCGCGTGGTACAGCGCGAGCATCAGCAGCAACAACGGCTGTGACGCCAAATCCGGGTAGTTCAAGGCGAACGCGACCGGCATCGGCCGGTTGTAGCTGTTCCACGACTCGACCCACTGCCGGATCTGCCCGTCGTCGAACTCCTCCAGCTTCACCACCGGCGTCCCCGGCGGCACAGCCACCCGGTCCACCACCAACGTCCGCGAGGTGACCACAACAGCGACCGGCCTCCCCATCACCGCCTCGACCCGCTGGAACTCCGCGATCTCCTGGAGGTACCCAGCCCGGTCATGGGTGGTTGCCTGGAGCAACTCGTCCAACCCGTCGAGCAACACCACCCGAACCGTGTCCGTGCTCTGATCAGCCAGATCAGGCCACCGAACCCGCCGATGGGTGGCCAGATCAAGAGCCTGCTGGACCTGCTCGGGAATGACGTCGTTCGCCCCAACGGCCCGCAGCGGCACCCGAACAACCGTGTACCCCTCCGGCAACCGAGCGGCCAGCACCTTGACCAGCAACGACTTCCCGGCCCCCGGATGCCCCAACAACAGCAGCGGCAACCGCGTCGACAGCCCGGTGCTGAAGTGCCGAGCGAGAACCAGGTCCAGGTCCCGGTTCACCTCCCGCTCGGACCACCACCGCTCAGAGGCCAGGTTCGTCTGCGGACCGGCCTCGACCATCCGGAACCGGGGCGTCACGAAGATGTCCTCCACGGCCGGGAACACCGTCCCGGTGCCGTACCCGTCGCCGACGTCGATCACCGGCAACCCCAGCACCGCCCGGTTCGTGCTCCGCACCACCTCCCGAAGATCCCGAGACGGCACCACGGCCACCGACAGCAGGTCCTCCAACCTCCCCATCGCCGACCGAGTAGCCGCGTGCTCACCGAGGTTGGCCCACAGAGCGAACTCCGGCACCTTCGTGACCAGCTCCAGGAAGTGCGACCTGTACCGGGCCGCCCCCGCCAGCGCGACCGCCGCCGGGTCGAACGTCCGGGGCTGCTCCAGGTGCAGGCCGTCGAGGAACTTCTTCACCTCGGCCGCCGTCTTCAGGCACCAGAACTGGACGTCGTCGACGTTCTCCTCGAACCCCCGCAACGCCGAGGGCGCGGGCAGGTCGCCGGTGTACAGTCGTCGCACCAGCGGCTCGCCCACCGTCCGCCACTCGCCGCTGCCGATGGACACCTTCTCGGCGTCGGTGATCAGCGCTTGGTCGTACGTGTCACCGAGGTCCGTGCGCAGTGCCTCGAAGAACGCCGCGAGCACGATCGTGGAATGCGCCGCCACGACAAGTTCGTGCCGCAGCAGCCCGTGCGACGGCCGGATGCGGTCGGACACCGCGTCGACGGCACCGCGCAACAGGCCCATGGCCTCGTTCTTCTGGTCCACCCACCCCCACACCGCCCCGATGGCAGGCACCCCACCGGCCGCCAGCACCACGCCTCCGAGCAGGCCGTTCAGCCGGTCGAGCCAGGGCCGGTCGTGGTGCCCGAGGATCTGCAAAGCGCCTCGGAAGGAGATAACGGGGTCTCGTCGCACGGTGATCACGGTAGCCAACCGGCCTCAGGGTGATCCCCCATCTTTGCGGGGAAACCTGTGCAAAGAAATCTCTGCACGCTACCTTCTCCTCGTGGCGCAACCAGAGGAGATCGTCGACCCGGCGGTGCTGAAGGCCATGGCGCACCCGCTGCGGCGGCGCATCATGGCCGAGCTGCGCAAGGCACCCGCGTCGTCGACCACCCTGGCGGCGGCACTGGGTGAGAACACCGGATCGACCAGCTACCACCTCCGCGAACTCGCCAAGCACGGCTTCATCGAGGACGAGCCGTCGCTGGGCAAGGGCAAGGAGCGGTGGTGGCGGGCGATCAAGCGGGACCTCCGGTACCCCCGGCGCAGCGAGCAGTCGCCCGAGTTGGCGGCGGCGTTGGACGAGTTGAACAACGCTCAGCTGGCGGAGGACTTCCAGACCTGGTCGCGGTTTCAGGCCACGAGCCACACGATGGGGACCTGGGGCGACGCCGTCCCCTACTCCAGGGGGTCGATGGTCGTCACGCAGGACGAGCTGCGGGAGTTCTTCGAGGACTACCTCGCTCTGATCAAGCGCTACTGGCGCGACGACGCTCCCGCCGACGCGCGGGAGGTCCTGCTCCGCTTCATCGCTTTCCCCAAGCCCGAATAGAAGGCCCTGGGTCGCCGAGCGGCAACTCGACGACCCAGGAGGGGAAGCGCGCACGCCGGCACGTCCCGAAGGGACGTGCCTCCACGAGTACGAACTTCCACGGAAAGGAGAGCATTCGTGCTGCTCCGAAGCAAACTGACGGCCGGGGTCACGGCCATGGCGCTGCTCTGGGCCGGGGCCGCGACAGCCGAGGCGCGAGGGCTGTCCGCGACCGTCCGGTACACCGAGTACGGCATCCCGCACATCGTGGCGACGAGCTACCGGGACCTCGGGTTCGGGCAGGGGTACGCGGCGGCGAACGACAACATGTGCTCGCTGGCGCAGACGATGTTGACGACGTCCGGGACCCGCTCGCGGTACCTCGGCGCGGACGTGGCGACCGGGAGCGGGTTGACGCGGGCCAGGACGAACCTGGCCAGCGACCTGTACTTCCAGGGCATCAACGACACCGGCGTGGTGGAACGCCTGGTGGCGCGCAAGGACAAGCTCGGGCCCACCACCGAGGTGCGCGAGGCCGTCGCCGGGTACGCGGCGGGCGTGTCGGAGTACCTGCGGGAGAACCGGATCACCGATCCGGCGTGCGCGGGCAAGCCGTGGCTGCGGCCGATGACCGAGATCGACATCTACCGGCACGTCTACGCGCTGGGCATGGTGTTCGGCCAGGCCGCCGCGGCGGACGGGATCGTGGCGGCGCAGCCGAAACCGGAGCAGTCGATCGGCAGCAACGCCATCGCGCTCGGCAGCGCGATGACCACGACCGGGCGGGGGATGTCGCTGGCCAACCCGCACCTGCCGTGGAACACGCCCGACCTGCGGCTGTGGCAGTCGCACCTGACGATCCCCGGCCGGATGGACGTGGCGGGCGGCGGCATCGTCGGCGTGCCGTTCCTCTGGCTGGGCCACAACGCGTCGATCGCGTGGAGCGGCACGGCGGCGGACACGACCCGCACGTACAGCGTGTTCGCGCTGAAGCTGGTGCCCGGTGAGCGGACGAAGTACCTGGTCGACGGCAAGCCCGAGGACATGGTGCGCCGGGACGTGACGGTGACCGTGCAGGACGGCACGACCGTGACCCGGCCGCAGTGGTGGAGCCGGTACGGGCCGATCGTGCCCGCGGTCGACGGGCGCGACCTGCCGTGGACGTCCGAGACGGCGTACGCGCTGGCCGACGCGAACGCCGAGAACCTGCGGATGACCAACTCGCTGGAACGCCTGTCGCGGACCGGTGACACGGCCTCGGCGTTCCGCGCGCTGGAGGAGACGCAGGGGTTGCCGTGGATGAACATCTTCATCACGGACGCGAAGGGCACGGCCAAGTACTCGCAGTTGCACAACATCCCGAACGTGTCCGACGAGCGCGCGGCGCGGTGCAACACCGACCTGGGCAAGCAGACGTGGGCCCAGGACGGGATCGCGGTGCTGGACGGGTCGCGGACCGACTGCGCGTGGGGTCGCGACGCCGACGCCGTGCAGGCGGGCGCGTTCGGGCCGGCGGAGCTGCCGTCGTTGCAGCGCACCGACTTCCTGGAGAACTCGAACGACAGCTATTGGCTGACGAACCCGGCGCAACCGATCACCGGGTTCTCCCGGATCCTCGGCAAGACGGACGCCGAGCGCACCGCCCGCACGCGTGGCGCGTTGACGGAGTTGGCCAAGGGCGGCAAGCACACCCGGCAGTCGTTGCAGGACCTCATGTTCTCCAACCGCGACTACGTCGCCGACCTCGTCCTCGACGACACGGTGACGCTGTGCCGGACGATGTCGGCGGACCTCGCCGAGGCCTGCGACGCACTGTCCACGTGGGACCGCAAGCACGACGTGGAGAGCCGGGGCGCGCTGCTGTTCGACCGGTTCTGGGCCAAGGCGCGCGGCACGGCCACGTGGAAGGTGCCCTTCAGCGCCGCCGACCCGGTCGGCACGCCGAACACGCTGGACACCAGCGTCCCGACGGTCGGCCAGGCGTTGGTCACGGCGGTCAACGACCTGCGGACGGCGGGCATCCCGCTGAACGCGCCGCTGGGCGACAACCAGTACGTCGTGCGCAACGGGGAGCGCATCCCGATCGACGGCGGCACGGCCGGGCTGGGCGTGTTCAACTCGATCCGCGGCGCCTGGGACCCGGCCAAGGGGTACACCGAGATGCAGCACGGGGCGACCTACCTGCACGTCGTGGCGTTCGACGGTGACGGGTGCCCGGACGCGGTGACGCTGCTGGCGTACTCGCAGTCGTCGGATTCGACGTCGCCGCACTTCAGCGACCAGACGAAGCTGTACTCCAAGAAGCAGTGGGTGACCGAGAGGTTCTGCGAGAAGGACGTCCTGGCCTCGCCGGAACTCCGGGTCGTGAAGGTGCGCCAGCACCTCTGACCTGCGCCGACAACAGTGAGGGCCGTCCCGCCGTAGCGGGGCGGCCCTCACGACGTTAACAACGCTTCCAAATTTGAGGTAGCGTCGCTACGAATCGTGTGTTAGCGTTGCTTCCATGAGCACGAGAACACGGATACTGGAAGCAGCGGCCGAGCTGCTCGCCGTCTCGCCGATCGCGGACGTGTCGACGAGGGCGGTCTGCGAAGCCGCCGGCGTCGGCGCACCCGCGCTGTACCGGCAGTTCGGCGACAAGGAAGGCCTGCTCTCAGCGGTCGTGGACCACGGCTTCGAGCGCTACCTGGCAGGCAAGCGGGCGGCGGTGCCGTCGGCCGATCCCGTGCGGGACCTGCGGGACGGCTGGGACGCCCACGTGGCGTTCGCGCTGGAGAACCCCAGCTACTACCGGCTGATGTACTCCCCCACGGTCAGCGGCACGCCAGCCGCCGCCGGCGAGGCCCACCAACTGCTGCTGGCGGTGCTCGAACGGTGCGCCGCGGCGGGCAGGCTGGGCGTGTCGCCCGAGGTGGCCGCGCAGATGGTCATGTCGGCCAACACCGGCGTCGCCCTGGTCCTGATCACCCGGCGCGAGCTGTACGCGCCGGAGGTCTCCACCCGTGTCCGCGACGCGATCCACGCCGCGATCCTCGTGCCCGACGGCACCGCGCCCGCCTCCAACGGCGGTGCGGCCTCCGCGCTCGGCGCGCAGTTGCGCCAGTCGCCGCCCGACACGCTCACGGCGGCGGAGACGGGTCTGCTCCAGGAGTGGCTGACCCGCCTCACCGACTGACCCGAAAACCCACCAGCACCAACGGTTGTCGCACCCGCGACACCCGGCGATACCCCACACCCTTTTCGACTCGAGGAGCACACCATGAGCAAGCGCGTCGCGATCGTCACCGGCGGATCCCGCGGCATCGGCCGGGAGAGCGCCGAACGGCTCGGGCGGGACGGCTTCGCCGTCGTCGTCAACTACGCGGGCAACGAGACCGAGGCGAAGGCCGCCGTGGACGCCATCACCGGCGCGGGCGGCGAGGCCATCGCGGTGCGGGCGGACGTGGCCGAGGTCGACCAGGTCACCGCGCTGTTCGACGCGGCGGAGACCGCGTTCGGCGGCGTCGACGTGGTCGTCCACGCGGCGGGCACGATGTACCTGGCCCCGGTCGTGGACATCGACTTCGACGCACTGGACCGCATGCACCGCACCAACATCCGCGGCACGTTCGTCGTCGGCCAGCAGGCCGCCCGCCGGATCCGCGAGGGTGGCGCGATCATCACGTTCTCCACGTCGATGCTCGGCATCCGGATGCCGTCCTACGCCCCGTACGCCGCCACCAAGGGCGCGGTCGAGGCCATCACGATGATCCTCGCCAAGGAGCTGCGCGGGCGGGACATCACCGTCAACACCGTCGCCCCCGGCCCCACCGCCACCGCGCTCTACCTGGACGGCAAGGACGAGGAGACCATCGCCGCCGCCGCCAAGGCCGCGCCGCTGGAGCGCCTCGGCCTGCCGGAGGACGTCTCCGAGGTCATCGCCTTCCTCGCGGGCCCGTCGCGCTGGATCAACGGCCAGGTCATCCGCGTCAACGGCGGCGTCGTCTAGGAAATCCACCGTCTCGAAAGGACACACGTCATGAGCAAGGTCATCGTCATCACCGGGGCGTCCAGCGGCATCGGCGAGCTCACCGCCAAGGCCCTCGCCCAGGCGGGCCACACCGTCCACGCCGGGATGCGGAACACGAAGGATCGCAACGCCCCCAAGGTCGAGGAGTACGCGAAGTACTCGGCGGACAACGGCGTCGACCTTCGGTCGGTCGAGCTGGACGTTTCCAGCCAGGAGTCCGCCGACGCGGCCATCGCCGCGGTCCACGCCGAGCACGGCCGGATCGACGTGCTGATGCACAACGCGGGCCACATGGTCACCGGCCCCACCGAGGCGTTCAGCCCCGAGGAGATGGCGCGGGTGTACGACACCAACGTGCTCGGCGCGCAACGCGTGAACCGCGCCGCGCTGCCGCTGCTCCGCCGGCAGGGCCACGGGCTGCTGCTGTGGACCGGCAGTTCCAGCACCCGCGGCGGCACCCCGCCCTACCTCGCGCCGTACTTCGCCGCCAAGGCCGCGATGGACGCCGTCGCGGTGAGCTACGCCGCCGAACTCGCCCGCTTCGGCATCGAGACGTCGATCATCGTGCCGGGCGCGTTCACCTCGGGCACCAACCACTTCCCGAACAGCGGGCGGCCCGCCGACCAGGCCACGGTCGCCGCGTACGAGGAGCGCTACGCCGGGCTGGTGGAGCAGGTGGCGGAGCGGTTGGCCGCGATCACGCCGCCGGACGCGGACGTGGCAGCCGTCGCCGACGCCGTGGTGGACGTGGTCGCGATGCCCGACGGCACCCGACCGTTCCGCACCCACATCGACCCCTCGAACGACGGGTCGGAGGAGGTGTCCGCGGTGGCGGACCGGATCCGCGTCCGGTTCCTGGAGCGCATCGGCCTCGGCGACCTGCTCGCCCCCGCCGTGGTCTGAGCGTTGCGAACGCCTCGTGGCCGGTCGGTTCCCCCG